>NZ_CAWNWX010000116.1:0-15913 GCF_963878195.1 Aeromonas sp. HMWF016 | reverse complement strand
TTGATGAGGGGTACGCAATGAGGGGGAAGCAGTCTGACATGAGGGGACAACAGAGGGGATTGAACCAACGACAAGGCCCCGCATGGCGGGGCCTTGTCAGTCTTAACCAGCGTTATGGAGCCAATCAGACAGAGGTATCGAGCGGCTCGAAGCCCTTGACCAGATCGTCGATCGCTTTCATCTGCTTGAGGAAGCCTTCCAGCTTGTCGAGCGGCAGCGCGCTCGGGCCATCGCAGCGGGCAATTTTCGGATCCGGGTGGGATTCGATAAAGAGACCGGCCAGACCAACCGCCATACCGGCACGAGCCAGCTCGGTGACCTGCTCGCGGCGACCGCCGGATGCGGCACCCAACGGGTCGCGGCACTGCAGGGAGTGCGTCACGTCGAAGATAACCGGATAGCCACCGGTGCTCTTCTTCATCACGCCCAGACCCAGCATGTCCACTACCAGATTGTCGTAACCGAAGTTGGCACCGCGCTCGCACAGGATCAGGCGATCATTGCCGCACTCCTCGAACTTGTCGGTGATGTTCTTCATCTGGCTTGGGCTGAGGAACTGCGGCTTCTTGATGTTGATGACGTTGCCGGTACGGGCCATCGCCTCAACCAGATCGGTCTGGCGCGCCAGAAAAGCGGGCAGCTGGATGACGTCAACCACCTCGGCGACCGGTTTGGCCTGATGGGGCTCGTGCAGATCTGAAATGACCGGCATGCCGAAGGTCGCTTTCAGCTCCTGGAAAATCTTCATCCCCTCTTCCAGACCCGGGCCACGATAGGAGTGGATCGAGGAACGGTTCGCCTTGTCCCAGCTCGCCTTGAAGACAAACGGGATACCCAGCTTGCTGGTCACTTCCACGTACTTCTCGCACACCGCCATCGCCATATCGCGAGACTCCAGCACATTCATACCGCCAAACAGCACGAACGGTTTGTCATTGGCAACGTTGAGCTCGTTGAGCTTGATATTCTTCTGTTCCATCTAAGACATCCTTAATTATGGGTCTTGGGGCCTGAAGCCAAGTTAGTCCGTTGCGACCGGGCGCAGCGGCCTGGATATTCTTCTGTTGCAGTGCCAAGCCATCCTTAATGGAGGGGCTTGGGGGTCAAATCCAGCGCAGCCAGCTGCACTTTCAGCACGTCGGCTACCGGATCGTCCGGGCACTGTTCAATAAAGTATTCAAAGTCGTCGGCAGCCTGACGGGGGCAATCCAGCTGCTCGTAGATAAAGCCGCGATCCCGCGTCTCCAGCGGATCGCCGGGCTTCATCCGCAGCAACAACTCGCTGCAGCGCAGCGCCTCGGACATGCGGTCTTCCCGCAGCAGGGCACCCTTGCTGACATTGAGCAGCCGCTCGATGATCTCCCACTGACCAGAGGGCTGCAGGTAATCCGGGGTCAGGGTGGCCAGATCGCCGAGCGCGCCGCGCAGCAGCAGTTCGATACGGGCCAGGCTCAGCTCATCGCCGGTGAAGGGATCGACATAGACCTCCCCCTCACCGCCGGCAAAGCTCACCAGGAAGTGACCCGGGAAGCAGATCCCCTCCACATCGAGCCCGAGCTTGCGTCCCAGCTGGATGATGAGAATGCCGAGACTGACCGGGATCCCCTTGCGCTGCAGCAACACCTGATTGATGTCGCAATTGTCGGCCGAGAAGTAATCCTGCCAGTCGCCGTAAAACCCGAGGCTCTGATAGAAACCGCGCAGCAGTTGCTGGCGCACCTCGTCGCAGGTGCCCTCTTCGATCTGCTCATCCAGCCACTCGTCCAGCAGCTGCAGCTCGCGGATCCCCTGCTCGGCCGAGCCATAGATTTCGTCGCTGACCGCCAGGGCCAGCTCGGTCAGCTCATGGGCTTCAAAATCGGTCCATTCGTCTATACGTAACATGCTCTTCATGCCTTAACCGAACAAACTCGCCTGTTTGAGCACTGCCAACTTGGCAATAAAGTAGATCCAGCCGAGCGCCCCCAGAAAGGAGCACCAGCGCACCAGATTGCTTTTGGCCAGCCGCAGCGCCATCGCCGCCAGAAAGACCAATACCAGGATCCCCGTCAGCTTCTCGCTAAGCCAGGGAATACCGTTATTGAGCGGGTTGAGACCCAGCACCACACAGAGCAGTACACCGGAGAGCACCACCAGTCCGTTGAGCAGACCGCTGGTTTTCAGCACGGGTGCGCTGAACGCCCGGCCAGAACCGGCCTGAACCCAGTAAAAACGAAGCATAAACATCAGCACGGCCCCGCCAATCAGGGTGAGATGCAGATGCTTGAGCACAAGATAGCTATTCAATATCAATCCTCGATGCAGAGGCCGCGCCCCTGCCCGTCAAACCGGTAGTAAAGGGAGTCAGCTGGTCGGGCACATGCCCAGAGTAACCCGCTCGTTCTCCCCGTAATCGCGCACTGTGGTTACGCTGCGATAGCCGAAATCCTGCAGCAGCTGGCGCACCGCCATCCCCTGATCCCAGCCATGTTCCAGCAGCAGCCACCCTTCGCTGTGCAGATGGGCCGGGGCATGGGCCGCAATATGGCGGATATCCGCCAGCCCCGCTTCGTCCGCCACCAGCGCCGAGCGCGGTTCAAAGCGTACATCACCCTGCTCGAGATGGGGATCGGCGCCATCAATATAGGGGGGATTGGAGACAATCACCGCAAAACGGGGAGCCTGCTCATCGAGCGGAGCAAACCAGCTGCCGTCCCGCACCTCGATGGGTAATCCCAGCGCCGCGCTGTTCTCGCGCGCCAGAGCGGCAGCGTCCACCATCCGATCCACCGCCCATACATCGAGCTCGGGTCGCTCGGACTTGATGGCCAGCGCGATGGCGCCGGTACCGGTGCCGAGATCCAGCACGGCGCAGGGCCCTTGCGGGATCTTCGCCAGCGCCTGCTCCACCAGCACTTCGGTATCCGGGCGCGGGATCAGGGTCGCCGGGCTGACTTTCAGCGGCAGCGACCAGAACTCCCCCTCGCCAACGAGATGGGCAATGGGCTCGCCATTGAGACGACGGGCCAGCCACGTCTGCAAAGTCGCCAGCTGGGCACTGTCCAGCTCGCGCTCAGGCCAGGTCATCAGATAGCTGCGCCGGCAGTCGAGCAGGTGACAGAGCAGCACATCGGCATCGGCGCGAGGGGACTCTCCCCCTGCCAGTACGGTCATGATATGGGCACGAGCCTGCTGGATCTGCATCAGTGCCGTCCTACCTTAATCAGGCACGTCTGAATGCGAGCTTGCCGGTTCAGCATTTGCATCAATTGCTCTCGGCCAGCGAGGCGAGCTGATCGGCCTGATACTCCTGCACCAGCGGGGTGATGACGCAGTCCAGATCCCCTTCCAAAATTTCGGAGAGGCGGTACAGGGTCAGGTTGATGCGGTGCTCGGAGAGACGGCCCTGCGGATAGTTGTAGGTCCGGATGCGCTCGGAACGATCACCGGAGCCCACCAGATTGCGGCGGGTACTCTGCTCGGCGGCGCGGTGGCGCTCATCCTCGGCCGCTTGCAGACGGGCGGAGAGCACTGACATCGCCTTGGCGCGGTTCTTGTGCTGGGAACGTTCGTCCTGACACTCCACCACCAGCCCGGTTGGCAGGTGGGTGATGCGGATGGCCGAGTCGGTCTTGTTGACGTGCTGACCACCAGCACCGGAGGCGCGGAAGGTGTCGATCTTCAGATCGGAGGGGTTGATCTCGATCTGCTCGGCTTCCGGTACTTCCGGAAGTACCGCGACGGTACAGGCGGAGGTGTGCACCCGCCCCTGAGATTCGGTCTCCGGCACCCGCTGTACCCGGTGACCACCGGATTCAAACTTGAGACGACCGTAGACGCGCTCGCCGTCGATCTTGGCGATGACCTCCTTGTAACCGCCATATTCCCCGTCGTTGCAGCTGACGATGGAGACGCGCCAGCCCTGACGCTCGGCAAAGCGGGAGTACATGCGGAACAGGTCGCCTGCAAAGATGGCTGCTTCATCACCGCCGGCACCGGCCCGGATCTCCAGATAGCAGTTGTTGTCATCCTTGGGATCCTTGGGCAGCAGCATCACCTGCAGCTCCTGCTCCAGCGCCTCCAGATTGGCCTTGGCGAGCGGCAACTCCTCCTGCGCCATCTCGCGCAGGTCGGCATCCTCCTCTTCCAGCATCATCTGGGTCGTCTCCAGATCATCCTGCGCCTGACGGAAACGCTGGAAGGCGTGAACGATATCTTCCAGCTGGGCATATTCACGGGTCAGGGCGCGATAGCGCTCCTGATCCGAAACCACGTCGGGCTCGCCGAGCATGGCCTGAACTTCTTCGTGGCGCTCGATGAGGCCTTCCAGCTTTCTGATCAGTGACGGATTCATAACTCTTGCAATCTCAAATGGAGGACGGGACCACCAGCATGGTAGCTCCGAAAAATTACTCTTGTGACAACCCCAGTGCCTGCCGCAGACGGGACAGCGCACTCTCGTCGCCCTGGGAGGCCGCCTGGCGCAGGGCCTGGGTCGGCGCATGGATCAACTTGTTGGTGAGGCGATGGGCCATCGCCTTGAGCACCTGTTCGGCACTCTCGCCCTGGGCCAGTGCCAGCAGGGCGCGTTGCAACTCCTCGTCAGCGACCTGCTGAGACTGCTGGCGGTAGTCGCGAATAAGATCAACCGAGCTCTGGCCGCGATACCAGCCCATGAACTCGTCGCGCTCCTCCTGCACGATCACCTCGGCTTGTGCCGCGGCCCGTTTGCGGGTCTCCAGGTTCTGCTCGATGATCCCCTGCAAATCATCCACCGTGTAGAGATAAGCATCGGAGAGCTCGTCCACCTCGGCTTCAATATCCCGTGGCACGGCGATATCCACCAGAAACATGGGACGAAAACGGCGCGCCTTGAGGGCACGCTCCACCATCCCCTTGCCGATGATGGGCAGCGGACTCGCGGTCGAGCTGATGACGATATCCGCCTCGTGCAGATAATCGGGGATCTCTTCGAGCGTCATCACCTGGGCGCCAAATTCGGCAGCCAGGGTCTGGGCACGCTGCAGGGTGCGATTCGCCACCATCATCTGGGTCACGTTCTGTTCGCGCAGATGACGGGCTACCAGCTCGATGGTTTCGCCGGCACCGACCAAAAGCACCTTGGTCTGGGAAAGATCGGAGAAGATCCGCCGACCCAGGCTGACGGCAGCAAACGCCACCGACACGGCGCTCGCGCCAATCTCGGTATCGGTACGCACCCGTTTGGCCACCGAGAAAGATTTCTGGAACAGCCGCTCCAGCGCCCCCTTCACCGACTCCGCCTGCTGGGCATGGGCGTAGGATTGCTTGATCTGGCCGAGGATCTGCGGCTCTCCCAGCACCAGCGAGTCGAGCCCGCACGCCACCCGCATCAGGTGGCGCACCGCCTCTTCGTCATGGTGCTGGTAAATGGCGCTGACCAGTTCGGCCGCATCCAGCCCGTGGAACTGCTGCAGCCAGCGCAGCACCTCGCCCTGCTGTTCACCGGCCAGATTGCAGTAAAGCTCGGTCCGGTTGCAGGTGGAGACGATCACCGCCTCGTTGATGCCGGGTTGGTTCACCAGCTCACGCAAGGCGCGATCGATGCAGTCCGGGCCAAAGGCGACCCGCTCCCGCAAGGCGACACTGGCGGTGTTGTGGTTGATTCCGAGGGCAAGCAAACTCATGAGTGGGCGACGATCATTTCATACGCTGGGTGCAAAGGCTGCCAATTGTACGAGAAAGGGTAAGTCTTTAAAAGCAATACGGCCGCCCCGTATACTGTGGCAAATTCCTCTCTGTGGAGCCGTCTCTTGCTGCTACGTATTTTTACCCTCGCCTGCCTGCTGATCCTTGGCGGTTGTGCCACCACTCAGCCCCAGCGGGCCCAAGTTAACTGGGATCAGGAGCGAACCCGCCTCGAACAGCTCACCCATTGGGAGCTTTCCGGCAAGATGGCCATCATCACCCCCCAGCAAAAGGGCAGCGCCCGCCTCAACTGGCAGCAGGATGGCGATGATTATCGGCTCAACCTCACCAGCCTGATCGGCACCAGCATTCTCGAGCTCTCCCGCAGCAAGGGCGAAATCACCCTGATCGACAGCGAGGGCAAGCGCCACCAGAGCCAGGATGCCGAAGGGCTTATCTATCAACTCACCGGCTGGAACATTCCGGTCGCCGGACTGCCGGAGTGGATCAAGGGGCTGCCGGGCGAAGCCGACTTCGAGCTCAACCCCGACAGCAGTCTGGCCCGCGTCCGCGATGGCCAGTGGCAGATCGTCTATGGCGACTATCGGGATCAGGATGGCTACCGCCTGCCCCACCAGCTGACCATGACCGGTCAGGGCAGCCGCCTCAAGCTTCAGATCAACCAATGGACTCTTGCACGCTAATGGCTTCCACACGCTGGCCGGCACCGGCCAAACTCAACCTGTTCCTGCACGTCAATGGCCGTCGTCCGGATGGCTACCACGAGCTGCAAACCCTGTTCATCTTCCTCAACCACGGTGACTGGCTCGAATTCGAGGTGATTCCAGATAGCGACACCCTCACCCTGAGCCCGGCCATTCCCGGCGTACCTGATGAACAGAACCTCATCATCCGTGCTGCCCGCCAGCTGCAGGCAAAGCTGCCGAGCCCGCAGGGAGCCCATATCCGGCTGGAGAAGGTGCTGCCCATGGGCAGTGGTATCGGCGGCGGTTCGTCCGATGCGGCCACCACGCTGGTGGCGCTTAACCACCTCTGGCAGGCTGGTCTTGACGAAGATGAACTGGCAGCGCTTGGCGTGCAGCTGGGCGCCGATGTGCCGGTCTTTGTCCGTGGCCGGGCAGCCTTTGCCGAAGGGGTTGGCGAGCGGCTGCAACCGGTCGAATTGCCCGAGTCATGGTATCTGGTGCTCAAGCCGGATTGCCATGTGGCAACCGCTGTCGTGTTCCAGGATCCGGACCTGCCCAGAGCCACGCCGAAGATGGCTTTGCACAACCTGATGGAGGGGGAGTGGAAAAACGATTGCGAAGCACTCGTGAAAAAGCGCCACCCCGAGGTTGCCAACGCGCTCGGCTGGTTGCTAGAATACGCGCCGTCAAGAATGACGGGCACAGGAGCCTGCGTCTTTGCTCAGTTTGAAGACGAAGTGACTGCTCGGGAAGTGTTGGCCAGAGTGCCGAAGGGGCTGGATGGGTTTGTCGCCAAGGGCGAGAACATATCACCACTCATCGTTACTTTGCAACAATTCAAATGATTGGGGTATCGCCAAGCGGTAAGGCAGCGGGTTTTGATCTCGCCATCCCTAGGTTCGAATCCTAGTACCCCAGCCAATTTGATCTGATGGCAGTGACGCGGGCGATGTCGTGCTCGCCCACGTCGCAGGGCTCACCCCCCTTTCTGCCATCCCGATGCGGCTATTCCCTTGCTCGTTGTCTGGCTAAATCGTTTGCCCCAAAACGATAAGGGTCTGATTTCAGACTCCCCCACATACTGGATGCAACCCCGAGGTTTCAAACCGTGCCTGACATGAAGCTGTTTGCTGGTAACGCAACGCCGGAACTAGCCCAGAAGATCGCAGATCGCCTGTTTATCAAACTCGGCAATGCTGCCGTAGGTCGCTTTAGCGACGGCGAGATCAGCGTACAGATCAACGAGAATGTACGTGGTGGCGATATCTTCATCATTCAATCCACCTGTGCCCCGACCAACGACAATTTGATGGAATTGATCGTCATGGTGGATGCACTGCGTCGTGCTTCAGCTGGCCGTATCACTGCCGTAATCCCCTATTTTGGTTATGCCCGTCAGGACCGTCGCGTCCGCTCCGCCCGTGTGCCCATCACCGCCAAGGTTGTCGCTGACTTCCTCTCCAGCGTGGGTGTGGATCGCGTGCTGACCGTTGACCTGCATGCCGAGCAAATCCAGGGCTTCTTCGACGTTCCGGTAGACAACGTATTCGGTAGCCCGGTGCTGCTGGAAGACATGAAGTCCAAGAACCTCGAGTCCCCTGTCGTTGTATCGCCGGACATCGGTGGCGTCGTGCGCGCCCGCGCCATCGCCAAGCTGCTGGACGATACCGACATCGCCATCATCGACAAGCGTCGTCCCCGCCCGAACGTCTCCCAGGTCATGCACCTGATCGGTGACGTTGCCGGCCGCGACTGCATCATCGTTGACGACATGATCGATACCGGTGGCACTCTGTGCAAAGCTGCAGAGGCCCTGAAAGAGCGTGGTGCCAAGCGTGTATTCGCCTACGCAACCCACCCGGTCTTCTCCGGTTCTGCCGTCGAGAACATCAAGAACTCCGTGATCGATGAACTGATCATCACCGACTCCATCCCGCTCACAGCGGAGATGAAGGCGGTCGGCAAAGTCAAACAGCTGACCCTCTCAACTGTTCTGGCCGAAGCCATTCGTCGCATCAGCAACGAAGAGTCCATCTCTGCCATGTTTGAGCATTGATAGATTCAGCAATAACGAAAACCGCCATCAGGCGGTTTTCGTCTTTCTAGACCCTGGCTATATGTACGACCCTGCCTGTGGCAGGTGTTAAGGATTTACCCATGAATGGCTTGCGCCCCCTCCTGCTTGCGACCCTGACCTCCGCCCTCTTCGCCTGTCAGCCTGCCAAAGAAAATCAGCCCTTCGTGCTGACGCTGGCTCACATGAACGATACCCACTCCCAGTTTGACCCGGTCAACGCCGAGCTGAAGGGGCATATCTTTGCCCAGGAGGGAGAGACCGATACCCTCTACACCCGTTTCGGCGGCTACCCGCGGCTGCTAACCATGGCCAAGGCCTATCAGGCCGATGCGCTGGCCCAGAACCACGCCATGCTGCTGCTGCACGGCGGCGATGCCTGGCAGGGCAGCGGCTACTTCAAGCTCAACGAGGGGATGGCCAACGCCGAGCTGCTCAATCAGTTCGGCCTCGATGCCATGGCCCTTGGCAACCACGAATTCGATCTCGACAATCAGAAGCTGGCCCGCTTCATCAAGGGGGTCAACTTCCCGGTGCTGGCCGCCAACCTCGACACCAAGGACGATCCCGCCCTCAGCAAGGTCGCCAATCTCAAGCCTTTCACTGTCTATGCCTTTGACGGCAACCAGAAGAGCCCGGTTACCGACATCAATAACCTGCCGCAAGGCAAGCAGCTGGTCGCCGTCATCGGGCTGGTGCTGGAAGATATGGGCAACATCGCCCCCAACGTCGGCAAGCTGCGCTTTGCCAAGGAAGTTGAATCGGCTCAGGCCACGGTCGACATGCTGCAAGCCAAAGGGATCCACCAGATCGTGGCGCTCACCCACATCGGCAATGAACGGGATCTGGCGCTGGCCGCCAAGGTGAACGGTATTGATGCCATCGTCGGTGGTCACTCCCACAGCCTGCTCGGCGATTTTCGCAATATCGGCTGGGGCAACACCGGTGAATACGCCAAGCTGGTGACCAACCCGGACGGCATCGGCAAGACCTGCGTGGTGCAGGCTGGCTCCTACGCCCAGGCCATTGGTCTGGCTCAGGTGAGCTTTGATGGTCAGGGTCATGTGACCTACTGTCAGGGCCACAACAGCCTGCTGGCCAGCCGCGACTTTTTCGCCGATGCGGCGCGCAAGCAGCCCCTCGACGAGAACCGCAGCAAGGAGGCGAGCCAGTTCGTCGACAACCAGCCCAATCTGGTTACCGTGGATGAAGATCCCCGCCTGCGCGGCATCATCGACAGCCACTACAAACCGGCGCTGGAGAAGGCCTATGGCCCGGTGATCGGCACTATCCCCGAGCAGCTGCAAAATGCCCGTCGCCCTGGTGACAACGGCAGCGACAGCCACGGCTCCGATGTGGCGCCGCTGGTTGCCGAAGGGGAGTTCTACTGGGCCAATACCCCGGCCGTTCAGGCCCTGACCGGCGGTCCGGTCGACTTCGCTCTGGTGGCGGTGGGGGGCGTGCGCGCCGAGCTACCGGCCGGCGAGTGGCGCGAGGGGGACAGCTCCCTCACCCTGCTGCCGTTCAAAAACCAGCTCGCGGTACTGACCCTGACCGGCGCCGAGGTGCGCGCCCTGCTGACCGAGACCATCACCGCCACCCTGCCCGCCAGCGCCCATGCCGGCAAGTTCCCCTATGGTGGCCACCTGCGCTACACCTTCCAGGAGACCAACACAGGCAAGGCGGGCACCCTGGCCCAGCTGCAGCACAAGACGGCGAGCGGCGAGTGGCAGGATCTGGTGGATAGTCAGCGCTATCGCGTGGTGATGAACGCCTACAGCGCCAACGGCAACGATGGCTGGCAAGCACTGGCGAATGCCCAGCGTCAGAAGAGCGAGCGGGTCGACATCGCCAGCGTCAACGGTAAGCTGACCGCCTTCCCGGTGCTCAAAGTGGCACAAAACGGCGAGCTGCTCGGTGCAGTCTATGCCCCGGGCAAATCCCTCGACTGCAAGGCCGCCGGGGTCGATTGCGGTACCGACGCAGCCTCCTTCGTGGAGTATGTGCGCGATGCCCGCCCCACTCTGACCGGTCTGGATGAGGAAACTGTCACCCTGCTGCGCGCCAAATAACCGGGTCATCAGCAAATCGACAGAGAACGGGCCTCTCGCAAGAGGCCCGTTTGTCATCCATTGGCCGCCAAAATCGCTCAAATCCCGCCATAACATGCACATTGGTTGAGTGATCGCCACTCGGCGGCTAGAATATTGCGTCCTATTGCCCTGGGTAGTGTGCCCATGGCAGCTGCGAGTGAAGACATCAAGCGTGACAAGCCAAATCAAACTGATCGTCGGACTGGGCAATCCCGGCCCGGAATATGCCAAAACCCGCCACAATGCGGGCGCCTGGTATGTGGAGCAACTGGCCCGCTGGCACAATGTCAGCCTGCGCGAAGAGCCCAAGTTCTTCGGCCACACTGCCCGCATTCTGGTTGATGGGCAGGATGTGCGACTGCTCATCCCGAACACCTACATGAACCTCTCCGGCAAGGCGGTCGCCGCTCTGGCGCGTTTTTATCAGATTGAGCCGGAAGCGATTCTGGTGGCCCATGATGAACTGGATCTGCCCCCGGGCATCGCCAAGTTCAAGCAGGGTGGTGGTCACGGTGGCCATAACGGCCTCAAGGACATCATCGCCAAGATGGGCAACAACAATAACTTCTTCCGGCTGCGCCTCGGGATCGGCCATCCCGGAGCCAAGGAGCTGGTCGCCGGCTTCGTGCTGACCAAGGCGCCCAGCAGTGAACAGAACCTGATCGACGCCGCACTGGACGAGTCCCTGCGTGCCACCGACATCCTGTTCAAACAAGATATGACCAAGGCCATGAACCGGCTTCACAGCTTCAAGGCCGAATAAAGCATGACACGGGCCGCCTGCGGGCGAGCCTCACAGCATCCATCAAGTAAGGTAACAATCCATGGGTTTTAAATGCGGTATCGTGGGCCTGCCCAATGTAGGCAAATCCACCCTGTTCAACGCGCTGACCAAGGCCGGTATCGAAGCCGCCAACTTCCCGTTCTGCACCATCGAGCCGAACACCGGTGTGGTGCCGATGCCGGATCCCCGCCTCGACCAGCTGGCGGCCATCATCAATCCGCAGCGCGTTGTACCGACCACCATGGAATTCGTCGACATCGCCGGTCTGGTAGCCGGTGCCTCCAAGGGTGAAGGTCTGGGCAACCAGTTCCTGGCCAACATCCGTGAAACCGAAGCGATCGGCCACGTAGTGCGCTGCTTCGACGACGAGAACATCATTCACGTTGCCGGCAAGGTCTCCCCGGCCGACGACATCGAAGTGATCAACACCGAGCTGGCCCTGTCGGATCTGGACGCCTGCGAGCGCGCCATTCACCGCCAGTCCAAGCGCGCCAAGGGCGGCGACAAGGATGCCAAGCTGGAAGTCGAAACCCTGGAGAAGATCAAGGTTGCGCTGGAAAACGGCCAGATGATCCGTGGCATGAAGCTGGACAAGGAAGAGCTGGCCGCTGTCAGCCACCTCAACTTCCTGACCCTGAAACCCACCATGTACATCGCCAACGTGGCGGAAGATGGTTTCGAGAACAACCCCTATCTGGACAAGGTGCGCGAGATTGCTGCCGCCGAGAACGCGGTTGTCGTAGTCGTCTGCTGCGCCATCGAAGCTGACATCGCCGAGCTGGACGACGAAGATCGCGCCGAGTTCATGGCAGACCTTGGCATCGAAGAGCCGGGTCTGAACCGTGTTATCCGCTCCGGCTACCAGCTGCTGAACCTGCAGACCTACTTCACCGCTGGCGTGAAAGAGGTGCGTGCATGGACCATTCCGGTCGGCGCCACTGCCCCGCAAGCGGCAGGCAAGATCCACACCGACTTCGAGAAGGGCTTTATCCGCGCCCAGACCATCGCCTTTGAAGACTTCATCACCTACAAGGGTGAGCAGGGCGCCAAAGAAGCGGGCAAGATGCGCGCCGAAGGCAAGGACTACATCGTCAAAGATGGCGATATCATGAACTTCCTGTTCAACGTCTAATCCTGCTGTGGCCGCAGTTTGCGGCCCGGGACGACAAAAAGCCCATCCGGCAACGGATGGGCTTTTTCTTTTGAGCTTGGCAACGCGGCCTTGCCACTTTCACAAAGCCGTGGCTCATAGCCGATTGCTAGAGCTTGACCATAATGTGGCGCGGTACCGTGTAATCCTCCAGCGCGTAGAGGGAGAGATCCTTGCCGTAACCGGACATCTTCATCCCGCCGTGGGGCATCTCGGTGGCCAGCATGAAGTGGGTGTTGATCCAGGTGCAGCCATACTGAAGCCCGGCCGCCACCTTGTGGGCCAGCCCCAGATCCCGGGTCCAGACCGAAGAAGCGAGGCCATAGTCGGAGTCGTTGGCCCACTGCACTACCTGCTCGGCGTCGCTGAAACGGGTCACCGACACCACGGGGCCGAACACTTCGCGGCGCACAATCTCGTCCTCCTGACGAGCCCCCACGATCAGGGTCGGCTCGTAGAAGAAGCCGCTGCCGGGGCGCATCCGCCCGCCGGTGGTCACCTCCATATGGCCGCTGGTGACGGCCCGTTCGACAAAACTCGCTACCCGATGGCGCTGGCGATCGGATATAAGCGGCCCCATCTCCACCCCCTCTTCGTGCTGGGTACCCACCTTGATGGAGGAGACCGCATCGGTCAGGGCGGCGACGAAGCGGTCGTGCAACTTGTTCTGCACATAGATGCGGCAGGCAGCGGTGCAATCCTGCCCGGCATTGTAGAAACCGAAGGTGCGAATGCCAGCCACCACCGCATCGAGATCCGCATCGTCAAAGATGATGACTGGGGCCTTGCCACCCAGTTCGAGGTGGGTGCGCTTCATGGTGCGCGCCGCGCTCTGCAGGATCTTCTGGCCGGTGGCGATATCACCGGTGAGCGACACCATCCGCACCAGCGGATGCTCCACCAGCGGCGCGCCCACGCTCTCGCCACGGCCGCAGATGATGTTGATCACCCCGCGCGGGAAGATCTCGCTGGCAATCTCCGCCAGCAACAGAGCGCTCAACGGAGTCTGCTCCGATGGCTTGAGCACCACCGTATTGCCGGCCGCCAGCACGGGGGCAATCTTCCAGGCCGCCATCATCAGCGGATAGTTCCAGGGGGCGATGCTACCCACCACCCCGATGGGGTCACGGCGGATCATGCTGGTGTGGCCGTCGAGGTACTCGCCCGCCAGCGGCCCGTGCAGACAACGGGCGGCACCGGCAAAGAAGCGGAAGCAGTCGATCACCGCCGGCAGCTCGTCACCCAGCACGGCCGCATAGGGTTTGCCGCAGTTGAGGGACTCGATGGCGGCGAAGGCCTCGGCCCGCTCCTCGATGGCGGCGGCAAGGCGCAGCAGCAGGTTGCTGCGGGTCGCCGGCGTGGTGTGACGCCAGGTGCCAAAAGCTCGCTGGGCGGCGTTGACGGCGCGGCTCACCTGCTCGAAGGAGGCCTCCGGCAGCTGGACAATCAGCTCACCGGTTGCAGGGTTGAGTACCGGTTCGCTCGGGCCCTCCCCTGTTACAAACTGGCCGTCGATAAGTTGCTGGGTCGAAATGTTCATGAATAACCTTCCTTGGTAATTAGCGCACGGCGTCGTTGCCATCGCGGGTCAGGTAATAGGCGAGCAGGATCGGCACCGTGGTGACGGCGACGATGATAAGGGCAACCACGTTGGTGACCGGGCGATCTCGCGGCCGGATCAACTCTTGATACATCCAGATGGGCAGCGTGGTCTGCTGGCCGGCGGTAAAGGTGGTGACGATCACCTCGTCAAAGCTGAGAGCAAAGGCCAGCATGCCACCCGCCAGCAGCGCAGTGGCGATGTTGGGCAGGATGACGTAACGCACGGTCTGGAAACCGTCGGCCCCGAGATCCATCGATGCCTCGATGAGCGAACGGTTGGTTCGGCGAAAACGGGCCAGCGCATTGTTGTAGACCACCACCACACAGAAGGTGGCGTGGCCGATGACGATGGTCCAGAAGCTGAAGGGGATCTCCAGCGCACCGTAGGCCGAACGCAGTGCCAGACCGGTCACTATCCCCGGCAGGGCGATAGGCAGGATCAGCATCAGCGAGACCATCTCCTGACCGAAGAAGCGGCTGCGGGCGATGGCGGCGGCTGCCAGCGTCCCCAACAGCAGGGCAACCAGAGTGGCAAGGCTCGCCACCTCCAGCGAGAGCTGGATGGCGCGCCAGACATCGGGACGCTCGAAGGTCACCGCGACCCAGTGGAGGGTAAAGCCCGGTGGCGGAAACTGGTAACTCTTGCTCTCGGTAGTGAAGGCATAGAGAAAGATAAAGAGGATCGGAAAGTGCAGGAAGGCGAGCCCGCCGTAGGCGGCCACCCGCAGGGTACGACCAGGTTGATCAAAGCGCATCGAAAGCCCCCAGACGTTTTGCCACCATCAGATAGACGGCGATGATGAGGATGGGCACCAGCGAGAAAGCCGCGGCGAAAGGCAGGTTGCCCGCCGTGCCCTGCTGCATGTAGACCACCTGACCGATGTAGAGGGTGGAGTTGCCGATAATGCCCGGGATGATGTAGTCGCCAAGGGTCAGCGAGAAAGTGAAGATGGAGCCGGCCACTACCCCCGGCAGCGCCAGCGGCAGCAGCAGGGTACGGAAGGTCTGCCCCGGAGTGGCCCCGAGATCAGCGCTCGCCTCGATGAGGGAGAGAGGGATCCGCTCCACGGCTGCCTGAATGGGCAGGATCATGAAGGGGAGCCAGACATAGACGAAGACGATAAAGGTGCCGATCCGTGAAAACGACAGCGAGGGGCCGCCAATCTCCGGCAGACTGAGCAGCGCCTGCAACACCCCGTCCAGCCCCAGCTGACCTGCCAGCCAGTTCACCGCCCCCTCCTTGGCGAGGATCAGCTTCCAGGCGTAGACCCGCACCAGATAGCTCGACCAGAGCGGCAGCATGATGGCAATGTAGAAAAAAGCCCGCTGCCGCCCTCTGGTGTAGCGCGCCATGTAATAGGCAATGGGAAAGGCGATCAGGGCACAGGCCAGTGTCACCAACAGGGACATGACCACGGTACGCAGGATCACATCCCGGTTTTCGGGGCGCGCCAGATCGATAAAGTTCTGCCAGGTGAACTCGTGGCGGATCTGGCCGCTGAACTCGTCGAGCCCGAAGAAGGAGTTGGAGAGCAGCATCAGCAGGGAGCCGGCATAGATGAGGCCAAGCCAGATGAGCGGCGGCCCGAGCAGGATCCCCAGCAGCAGACCGGAGCGACCATAAAGCAGGTTCGAGAGACGCCGACGCAGCGGCGCACGGGGAAGCACGGTTGGCATGGTCAGACTCGCACTGTTCATGGGGTCGCTCCCAGAGCATGCACGGCGGGTGCCGCCCAGCTCAGCGAGACCCGCTCCCCGAGCGGCAGGCGCGCCTGTCCCTCGTTGGGGTGGTTGACGATGAGTTCGATATCACTGTCGATACGCACCCGGTAGCGCACATAGGGGCCGAGATACTCC
>NZ_CAWNWX010000115.1:19310-29560 GCF_963878195.1 Aeromonas sp. HMWF016 | reverse complement strand
ATGTGGGGGGGGGAAAGTTGCGATCGTTTTTGGGCAGAGTAGCGATCGCCTTGTCGATGCTGGCGAGCTGCTCATCGCTGATGCGATCTTTGGCAAACATCAGGCTGACCGGCTGGTGGTGGAGCAGCAACTGGCAGCTGATAAAACCGGTGGCGCCGAGTTGCTCGAGGCGATAACGGGCGTATTGCCACTCCATGATAACGCCGTCGAGGCGGCGGGCGAGCAGCAGATCGATCAGCCGGTCGTCGGCGTTGTACTCTGTTACCTCCTTGAGTGCCGGGCAGTTCTCCAACTGCTGCATCGGGCGGGTGCCGCGTAGCTTGCCGATCTTGAGTCCCTTGGCGTTGCACAGCGCAGAGAGGGTCGGGTAGCCGGCCCAGCGATCTTGCTGGCCGGGAATGGGATCGTTGCTGAGCAGCACGTAGGCGCTGTGGCGATAGGGGGCCGAGAAGCGGGCGTATTGCTCGCGCTCCGGCAGCGCCAGCGCGCCCATCGCCACATCAAGCTGGCCATGCTCCACCAGATGGAGTGCCCGGGCCCAGGGAATTTCACGAAATTTGGGGGTGAAACCCGCCTTTGTGAGGATTTGGCTGGTCAGGCTGATATCAAGGCCGTCCAGTTCTCCTTTATTGTTGAGCTGACTGAAAGGGGGCCAGTGGCTCCAGGCCACGGTGAAAACCTGCTTTTCTGCCTGTGCCGGCATCACCCACAACAGCAGCAGGGCGAGCCAGAGTGGCCAGCTGATGGGAAAGCCTGATTGCCTCTTCATATAAACCTCATCATCCCTGATCTTTTTTAATCCCCGCGCCTTGCTGGCAACAGAGTCTTTTTATTGTGTTTGATGTTAATAGGGTGGCAGCAAAAGTGCGGGAGAAAGGGAGATATTCAGGCAGGGGGAGCATGCTTTTCTCCTCGTGCTGGGAGGAACATCACATTTTTCTCGTTTCTCCTCAATAACTCCGTTAGACTGCGCCTCTATTCTTTCCCCTTTGCTCTGCTCCCCGGGGAAATCGTTGTTTTCTCAATAGGCCCAGATCTTGTGAGATGGCATCGGCTCAGCAGAGGAGCCCCACCACAAATCCCCGGCGCCACTATCCCTAGCAGGTAACTATGAGTTTTACTTCCCTCGGTCTGGCCGAACCCTTGTTGCGTGCCGTTGCCGAACAAGGCTACGACACCCCGTCTCCCATTCAGCAGCAAGCGATCCCCGCCGTTCTGGCTGGCCGCGATCTGATGGCGGCGGCCCAAACAGGGACCGGCAAGACCGCAGGCTTTACCCTGCCGATGCTGCAACGTCTGATGGAGAGCAAGCGCAAGGTTTCTCCGAACCGCATTCGTGCGCTGGTGCTGACCCCGACGCGCGAGCTGGCCGCCCAGGTGGGCGAGAGCGTGCGTAACTACGGCAAACACCTGCCGATGCGCAGCCACGTCGTGTTCGGCGGCGTTAGCATCAATCCGCAGATGATGGCGACTCGCCGTGGTCTGGACGTGCTGGTGGCCTGTCCCGGCCGCCTGATGGATCTCTACAACCAGAATGCCGTCAAGTTTGACGAAGTGGAGATCCTGGTACTGGACGAAGCGGATCGCATGCTCGACATGGGCTTTATCCGCGACATCCGCCGCATCCTGGCCCTGATGCCGAAGAAGCGCCAGAACCTGCTCTTCTCCGCTACTTTCGCCGACGAGATCCGCGAACTTGCCACCGGTCTGCTGGATAACCCGGCGGTGATCGAAGTCGCCCCGCGCAACAGCACCGCCGAGCGTATCGAGCAGCTGGTTCACCCGTGCGACAAGGCCAACAAGATCGGCCTGCTGAGCCATCTGGTCACCAGCAACAACTGGCAGCAGGTACTGGTGTTCACCCGTACCAAGCACATGGCTAACCGCGTTGCCGAGACCCTCGACAAGAACGGCGTCAGCGCTGCCGCCATCCACGGCAACAAGAGCCAGGGTGCCCGTACCCGCGCACTGGCCGGTTTCAAGGATGGTAGCGTCAAGGTGCTGGTGGCGACCGATATCGCAGCCCGTGGTCTGGATATCGACAAGTTGCCGCAAGTGGTCAACTTCGAGCTGCCGAACGTGGCGGAAGATTACGTGCACCGTATCGGTCGTACCGGCCGTGCCGGTGCTGCCGGTCACGCCATCTCCCTGGTCGCGGCCGATGAAGGGAAGCTTATCAAGGCCATCGAGCGTCTGACCAAGCAGAACATCCCCTGCGAGCAGGTGCCCGGCTTCGAAGCGTCCCGCGAGACCCTCGACAACATCGCCCGTGGTATCGGCGCGCCGCTGCGCAAAGAGCCCCGTGATCCGAGCGAGCAGCGCCGTGCGCCGCGTCCGCAAGGTCAAGGCCAGCGTCAGGGGGCCGCTCGCTCCGGCAACAACGGTGGTAACGCAGGCGCTAACCGCTCCGGCAACGGCGGCAAGCCCAAGCCCCAGGGTGGTCAGCGTCCGGCTGATGGCGCCGCCAAGCCGGCTCAGGCCCGTCGCCCCCGTCGCGCCAGCCATAACCAGTAAGGGCAAGGAGAGCCACACTCCCGCTCTGAACGGTTAAACGAAAAGCCCTGCCATATCGGCAGGGCTTTTCTATTTCTGCTTCTGCGGCTCCGCGTTTGGCTGACCTGCTCTGGTCAGGAGAGCAGGGCGGTGATCAGGAGACAGGCCGCACTCAGCAAAATGACGGTGAAAGTCAGCCCCATTCCCACTATTCGATAGCGGAAATTCTCCGGCGTGCGGCTCATGCCGAAGGCGTGACAGAGGCGACCAAGCAGCAAGGCACTCCCCAGCAGATGAACCAGCCAGGGGGCATGGCTGCCGGTTTCCACGAAATAGATGAGCAGCAGGGCGAGGGGAACATACTCGGCAAAGTTGGCGTGCACCCGCATGGCCCGCAGCATGGCGGGATCATCGCCATGGCCGAGCGCCACTTTCTGGCGGTGACGGGTGCGAATGGTGCGCACGCTGAGCAGGACAAAGAGCAGGGCAAGCAGGGCCGCATAGATGGGCAGTATGGTCATGGCGTAGGACTCCCGAAGTGATGAATGAGCATGGATCTGTTGTGCGCTCAATGGCTTGCCCTTGAGGGTAGCAGTAAAGAGGGCTCGGCCATGACGTCCTGAGCACCCTTGCCGGATAAAAAAGCCCCGCCGGTCTGGCAGGGCTTGTTGTCGGGTTTTAGGTGGCGAGCTCTGTCAGCAGCACTTCGCCAGTCAGGCGCCGTAGGGGAGAGAGGAGTGGTGCAGCACGATGCGCACCTTGCCATCATCTCCCTTCTGGAAACCCCAGCTCTTGTCGACCGTGGTCTCCTTGTTGTCGCGATCCACCAGATGCACCTTGCCCATGGTCAGCGCCATGTTGCCGTTGATATAGACGGCGGCATTGTCATAGCGGTAGCTCTGCCAGTTTTTCAGGGCAAAGCCGCTGTCGGCCGGATAGGCGCTGTTGTTGCCGACAAAATAGGCCAGCGCCCCCTCGCGGGTGGTGCGAAAGGTCTGCTCGCCACCGGCGAGGGTGGGTTTGAACAGCACCGGCCCCTGCTGGTAGCCATAAGCGCTGTCGAGTACCGCCTCGGCGGTGGCTTTGGCGCGCTCAATGCCACCGGCCCGATAGTCATCGCTGATCTTGATGAGCGCCGCGCCCCAGGCATCCTGCGCCGCCTTGATGTCGGCCTCGGTGATATTGTTGTTGGTGATTTCGGCCGCGCTGAGGGCGCCGCTGGCTGCCAGCAGAACAAGGGCAAGGGAACTCTTCGTGAGATGCAACATCATTGTTTTCAAACTCCTGAAAGCGATAAACGAGGGGGCAGTGTAGCGAGCGGGCATGAACGGGTTTTGAACTGTTCGTTCAGGTTTTGGTGGCAAAAAAGATTGTATAAAACACGGTTTTTGGCGGTTTGTTCGGTGGTGCCCCGATCAGCGGACGGGGGTCAGCAGGGCCGAGAAGTAGCGCTCCTGCATCTGCTGCCAGCGGCCGCTCGCTATCAGCTGCTGCTGGGATTGGATAAGGGCGGCGATATCGGCCTGGCGGCTCTTGTTGAGGTAGAGATAGACCTCGATATCGGAGACCCGTTTCCATGGTGCGGCAAGGGGGGATTGATTGGTGGGCAGCAGCCGGATCACCCAGTCGGTTCTGCCGCGTTGGAGCAGGGCGAGACCCTGCTTCTCATCGTTGAACCAGACGATGCGCCGACTGTCGAGATAGCGGCTGCACCACTGAATACCGCGCAGGCAGCCAATCAGCTCCTGACTGGCGGGGGGCCAGCTGGCGTCCTGCTTGCTCTGGGCATAGATGGTCACTTCGCCAATCGCCGTGCCAACCGGGATCATATGCGGGTGGGCCTGCTCAAAGCCCTTGATCCGGGCGATATCGCCATCGATGGTGCTATCGGAATCAAGCAGCTTTTTGCAGCGGGCGCTGGTGCAGGGGATAAAGGTGAAATCGACTTTGGCCTTGCCAAACCACTCCTCATAGAAGGGGCGCAGCAGGGGGATATATTCCACGGGCGCCGCCAGCGACAGGGGCGCGCCCTGGGCAATCGGGTTCAGACAGCACAGCAGAAACCAGCCAGCCCACTTCATACCTTGCTCCCCACTCCATTGCGTATGGAAAAAGCGTAGCTGAAACGTCCTTTATCCCTCTGGTGCGAGAGAGGGGATGGGCAGAGTAGTGGTATGTGCCGTGGTGATAAAACAAAGCCCCGCCAATCAGATTGGCAGGGCTTTGTTATTTGGGGCATTCCGTATCGGGGATTACAGCGCGGGCAGCAGTCCCATACTGACGCTTATCTGGACGCCGACAATCAGCACACCCATGGCGCCGGCCACTCCCAGCGCCACTACGCCACCCGGGGCGCGGTAGTGGTGGGCGGGCGCCTGTTTGCGGCTCTGCCACACCAGCGCCACCGGCAGCAGTACCGCGAGGATGGCCAGCGCAATGGCGGCGTAGCCGAGGGCCATGATAAAGCCCTGCGGGAAGTAGAGGGCAAACAGCAGCGGCGGCACAAAGGTGATAAGGCCGGTCTGGCTGCGGCCCTGCCAGTTGTCCTTGCGGCGGGTAACCTTGGCCATAAAGTCGAACAGTCCCAGAGTCACCCCGAGGAAGGAGGTGGCGAGCGCCAGATCGGCGAACAGGTGCATCGCCTGATTGAAGGCGGGCCAGCTTACCAGCTTGCCGACGCTGGCGAGCAGGCTGTCGAGCGCGCCGCCATTGGCCAGCAGGGAGGATTGGCCGAGCAGCCCCAGAATGGCCACCTGCCACAGCACGTAGAGGATCAGCGGCAGGGCGGAGCCCCAGACAAAGACCCGACGCAGCTGCTTGGGGCAATCGCCGAGGTAGAGCATCACGCTCGGGATTGAGCCGTGAAAGCCGAACGAGGTGAAGATCACCGGCAGGCCCGCCAGCAGCAGCCCTTCCCCGAGCGGCATGGCGAGCAGGTGTTCGCCCTGGGCGCGCGGCAGCAGCAGCGCCAGCACGCCCACCATGATCACCAGCTTGACGGTGAACATCAGCCGGTTGAGGTAATCCACCGAGCGGGTGCCGACACAGACCATGCCGCCAAACAGCAGGGTAAAGGCCCAGGCGGCCTGCTCCTGGCTCAGGGTGATGCCGGCATCGGCCAGCGCCTGTGCCAGCAGGCTGCTGCCACCGCTGATGTAGGCGGAGGCGAGGGCGTAGAACAGCATCAGGATGCAGAAGGAGGCGATGCGCTTGCCCCAGGGGCCGAGCAGGTGATCCGCCAGCTGGTGCAGGTACCACTTGCCGGTATTGAGGCTGGCCTCCACCTGCAGCATGGCGGTAAAGGCCATCAGGGCCCACAGGCCAATCATCAGCAGCAGGGTGGCGGGGCCGCCGAGGGAAGAGGAGGCCAGCGGCAGGGCCAGCATACCGGCGCCTATGGTGGTGCCGGCAATCAACAGGGTACAACCCAGAGTCTTGGTGTTCATGTTATCCATCCGAAAGTGAGCGGAGATGTTGCAAACAAGAGAGAGCCAGTTGGCTGTGTCGGGAGGCGCCTCCGGGGGAAAAGCCGGAGGCTAGCAATATCGGCGTGGAAACATCTGTACCTGAAACCTGTCGGTTGTAAAAGATGGTTGCCACGTTAACGGATCGAAATAGCGGAGACAACCCCTAAAAAGCGGATCTTGTGCTGTGGAAGGCTTTTAAGTGGAAATAAAAAGTGACACCTGGCGCTATGCGCCGAAAAAATGTGCGCCTTGAGGGGGCGATGCCAATCCGCTTGAACCAGCCCTCGGGATCGGAGGGGGTTGCTACAGGCGTCTGGAAGGGGCGACAGAGGGCAAAACAGGGCGCTAGCGGCCCGAATGGTTCGGTATAAGTAAAAATAGGGTCATATGGCCAAAAGCCATAAATTGAATTTATAGCGAGCCGATGGGCCGATAAACGGGCCCTGAGCAGAGGTTGCAAGCCCTGTCGGCCGGTTGGCCGATCTTCTGCTGATCAAACAGACGCGTGCAAAGATGGGCGTTGAGAAAAGAAGTCGCACAGGCTGTCAGTTCTGGCTGCCCATGCTGGCAGTTTGTGCCGGCAGCCTGTGTGGTTGTGGGTGGTTGTTGCTGGCGGCTTAGCGACGGCGCTTGAGGGTACGGCTCACATAGTGCAGCCCGCTCTGGTAGTCGCCATTGACCGCCTTGAGTGCCAGCTCCAGCGCTTGGCTCGCCAGCGCGTCGTGCTGCTGGGGCAGGGAGTTGATGCCAAAGGGGAGGAAGTCGAGCAGCCGATCGTCGCCGAAAGTGGCCATGGCAAGCTGGCTCATATCGGTCTCCTGCTCCAGCAGATAGTCCAGTACCCCCTCCATCAGGATGTAGGAGGTAGTGATCAGCGCCTCGGGCAACTGACCCAGCTGCTGGTGCAGATGTTTGATCAGTCGATACCCCTCGGTGCGCGAGAAGTGGGCCCCTTCACAGAGGTGGCAGGTCGCACTGTGGCTGGCGATGGCCTGCTCGAAGCCTGCTTTTCGCTCCTGACTGATCGTGAGTTCCGGCAGTGCGGTGATCAAGGCGATATGGCGAATGGCCGGGGTGAGCAGGGAGGCGGTGAGGTCAAAGCTCGCCTTCTCATTTTCACTGGCGACGGTGACGAAGCGATCGGCCGCCATGCTCCGGTCGATGGCGAGGATCTGCACCCCTTGTGCTTGCTGGTTGCCATAGAAGGGATCATCCGGCGGCAGGCAGCTGGCCACCAGCAGGGCATCCACATGGCGGCTCACCAGCATCTGGGCCAGCTCTTTTTCGGTGGCGGGATCATCTTCCGAGCAGACGATGAGAAGCTGATAGCCCTGCGCCCGCGCTCCCTGTTCCAGCCGCTTGGCCAGCTTGGCGTAACTGGCGTTCTCAAGGTCGGGCAGGATAAAGCCGAGGGTCTTGGTCTGGCCACCGCGCAGGGAGGCGGCGCGGCTGTCCGGCTGGTAGTTGTGGGCGGTGACGACGGCCATCACCTTGTCGCGGGTGGCCTGACTGATGCGGTATTGGTCGGCCTTGCCGTTGATCACATAGCTGGCCGTGGTGCGCGAGACACCGGCGAGGGCGGCGATTTCATCCAGTTTCATCATATTGGCTCTGTTTGAGTTGCTAGGCCCACGGGCACTGCCTGGTAAGGGCACCGAAAAGTGTGCGCGGGATCATATCATTGAAAACCGCTCTTTGTGGGTACTTGATCAATTCACTGAAACGATTCAGTCTGAGTGTAAGTGAAACGATTCAGCTTGTCAGCAGCGCCGCTTCGCAGAGATGCAGAGCAGGGTGGTAAAACCCGGTCAGGATCACATTTCGAGGTATCCCGACTATCGTCAGCTGGCAGGCAAACCGAATGTTCAATTGTGTTGACCCGGCGATGCCGGGATCTGATGGAGAGTGGCTATGTTGAAGTTGGTGCGAGAGCAGATCTTGCTGGGGCAGTCGGTGGCGACCAAGGCCGAGGCGATTGCCCTGTTGGCAGGCAAACTGACCGAGGCCGGTCTGGTGGAGGCGGGCTATGTCGATGGCATGCTGGCCCGTGAAGCGCAGCATGCCACCTACCTTGGCAGCGGCATCGCCATTCCCCACGGCACTACCGACACTCGTCATCTGGTGAAGAGCACCGGTGTCATGGTGGCCCAGTTCCCCAATGGCATCGAGTGGGACGAGGGGCAGATCGCCTACGTCGCCATCGGTATCGCCGCCAAATCAGACGAGCATCTGGGCATTTTGCGCCAGCTCACCCATGTGCTGGGTGACGAGCAGGCGGCAGCCCAGCTCAAAGAGGCCACCGATGCCGACACCATCATCAATATCCTGACCGGCGCCACTGCCACCAAAGAGGTGCAATACCTGACCCTGGCCGACTTCCCGGCCGATGATCGCGACCAGCTGCTGCTGGGCGCCGCTGCCCGCGCCAAGTCAGCCGGTTGGGGCGATGCCGCCATGGTAAGCGCGCTGCTGGCAAGCGAACCGGCCTATCTGGGCGAGGGCATCTGGCTGGCCCGCGCCCATGTTCAGCAAACAGCATCGGCCCAGACTGGCTGGGTGTTGGCCACCCCGAGCAGCGAACTTCGCGCAGGGGATCTGCCGGTCAGTGCCATGCTGCTGCTGTGCGCCGCAGATAGCGGCCATCTGCCGCAACTGGAGAATCTGGCCAAACTGGCAGATGCCGGTCAGCTGGCGACGCTGGCGGGCGGTGAGGGGCTGGCCATGCTGCAAGCGGGCCCCGCGAGCGGTCTTTCCGAAACCTTCACCATCATCAACCCCCACGGCCTGCACGCTCGTCCCGGTGCCATGCTGGTCAAGGTGGCCAAAGAGTTTGAATCCGACATCCGGGTTGCCAATCTGGATGGCAGCGGCGAGGCAGTCTCCGCCAAGAGCCTGATGAAGGTGATCGGCCTTGGCGTCAAGTGCGGGCACCGTCTGGCATTTCGCGCCGAAGGGGCAGATGCCGAAGCGGCTCTCAAGGGGATCGGTGAGGCGATCGCCGCTGGTCTGGGCGAGGGGGCGCATTGATGAAGATTGTCACCATTACCCTCAACCCCGCCCTGGATCTCACCACCCGTCTCGAGGCGATGAGCCTTGGCGAGGTCAATCTGGTGAGCGAGGCCAACCTGCGTGCCGCGGGCAAGGGGATCAACGTCGCCATGGTGCTCAAAGACTTGGGCCGCGAGGTAGGCGTGACCGGCTGGCTGGGCGCTGACAATGAGCAGAGCTTTGTCTCCCTGTTTGCAGAGCGGGCGCTGGATGATCACTTTGTCCGTGTCGCGGGCAGCACCCGCATTAACGTCAAGATCTCCGAGCAATCCGGTCGGGTCACCGATCTCAACCTGCCGGGGCTCACCATCCATGAAGGGGAAGTGAGCGCCCTTGAACAGGCCATCGACGAGCTGGCAGCGCAGGCCGACTGGTTCGTGCTGGCGGGCAGCCTGCCCAAAGGGGTGGCCCCCGATTACTGCGCCCATCTGATCCGTCTGCTCAAGGCCAAGGGCAAGCAGGTGATCTTCGATTGCAGCGGTGCGGCGTTAAGCGAAGGGATCAAGGCGGCGCCGACCCTGGTCAAACCCAATCTGGAGGAGCTGAGCCAGTGGGCAGGCCGCCCCATCAAGACGCTGAGCGAGCAGGCCGAGTGTGCCCGCGCGTTGCAGGCAAGCGGCATTCCCAACGTGGTGATCTCCAATGGCGCTGATGGCCTCATCTGGTTTGCCCCGGATGCCGTCTGGCAGGCCATTCCACCGCGGATGCAGGTGGTCAGCACCGTGGGTGCCGGCGATTCCCTGGTGGCTGGTCTCGCCCATGGTCTCAGCCTTGGCTGGACGCCGGAGCAGACCCTGCAGCTGGCCACCGCCGTCTCGGCGCTGGCGGTCAGCCAGGTCGCGGTCGGCTTTGACGATATCAATGTGCTCAACCCCTTGCTTGAACAGGTACGCGTAGAGCGTCTGGATGCGCTGGCACCGGTTCAATGCCATACCCCCTCAATGGAAAACTCAGGAGATGCCCAATGAAAGCAATCTTGGTTACGGCTTGCCCGGCGGGCATTGCCACCAGCTTTCTCGCTGCAAAACGGATAGAACAGCAGGCCAAACTGGCTGGCTGGGAGCTCACCCTCGACGTCGGCTCCAGCGTGCAGCCCCGTCAGGTGCCGGGCAAGGAGCAGATTGCCGCCGCCGACCTGGTGCTGGTGGTCGCCAGCGCTCCGGTGGATCTCGCCGCCTATGATGGCAAGCGGGTCTATCAGGGCAGCATGGATCTCGCCCTGCAGGATCCGGCTGCCTTGCT
>NZ_CAWNWX010000115.1:0-19300 GCF_963878195.1 Aeromonas sp. HMWF016 | reverse complement strand
CCCGCCGCCGCTGGCAAGCGTATTGTGGCGGTGACTGCCTGCCCGACCGGGGTGGCTCACACCTTTATGTCGGCAGAAGCGCTGGAAACCATGGCCAAACAGCTGGGTTATCAGATCCGCGTCGAGACCCAAGGCTCGGTCGGTGCCCAAAACGCCCTGACTGCCGAGGAGATTGCATCTGCCGATCTGGTGTTCCTCGCCACCGATATCGAGGTGGACATGGCCCGTTTCGACGGTAAGCCGGTCTATCGCACCAGCACCGGTGCGGCACTGAAGAAAACCCGCGCCGAGCTCGACAAGGCGTGGACCGAGGCGAAAACCTATCGCCACAGCGGTGCCAGCCAGCCCAAGAAAGAGGAAAAAGCCGGCCCCTACAAGCACCTGTTGACCGGTGTCTCCTTCATGCTGCCGATGGTGGTGGCGGGCGGCCTTATCATCGCGCTCTCGTTCGTGTTCGGTATCGAGGCGTTCAAGGTGGAAGGCACTCTGGCCGCGGCTCTGATGAAGATCGGTGGCGGCTCTGCCTTTGCCCTGATGATCCCGGTGCTGGCCGGTTACATTGCCTACTCCATCGCTGACCGCCCGGGTCTCGCTCCCGGCATGATCGGCGGCATGCTGGCAAGCTCGCTGGGCGCCGGTTTCCTCGGTGGGATCGTGGCCGGTTTTCTGGCTGGTTACAGCGCCAAGTACCTGAGCGACAAGGTGCGCCTGCCGGTGACCCTGGAAGCGCTCAAGCCGATCCTTATCATTCCGCTCTTTGCCAGCCTCTTTACCGGTCTGGTGATGATCTACGTAGTGGGTGGTCCGGTGGCCGGCATCATGAATGCCATGACCGAGTTCCTCAACAACATGGGCTCTGCCAACGCCGTGCTGCTGGGTGTCATCATCGGCGCCATGATGTGCTTCGACATGGGCGGCCCGGTCAACAAGGCAGCCTACGCCTTCGGGGTCGGCCTGCTGGCCTCCAAAACCTATGCCCCGATGGCTGCCGTGATGGCCGCCGGTATGGTGCCGGCACTGGGTATGGGTATCGCCACCTTCCTGGCCCGCACCAAGTTCATCAAGGCGGAGCAGGAAGCGGGCAAAGCTTCCTTCGTGTTGGGTCTGTGCTTTATCTCCGAGGGGGCCATTCCGTTTGCCGCCAAGGATCCGATGCGCGTTATCCCGGCCTGTATGGTCGGCGGCGCCCTGACCGGTGCGCTCTCCATGCTGTTCGGCTGCGAGCTGATGGCTCCCCACGGCGGTCTGTTTGTGCTCTTCATCCCGCACGCCATCAGCAACGTCATGATGTATATCGTGGCGATTGCGGCAGGTTCGCTGCTGACCGGTGTCTCCTACGCCATGCTCAAGCGCGGTGAAGAGCAGGCCAAACTGGCCACCGCATAAGCCTTGCCACCCGACAAAACGTCATAACCAAGAGCGGCCTGCGGGCCGCTTTTGGTTTTGCCGAGGGTATAGGTGAGCTGTGAGAGGGGATTGCAGGTAGGCGGAGGTTAAAAATCCCAGCCCGGTTGTTCTGGCTGCTCGGGTTGGGCTCCTTCCTGTGCCTTGCGGCGGGCTGTTTCAACCCGCGCCTTGCGGGCGCGACACAGACGCATCACATCCTGCTGCTGGGCGGGGGTCATGGCGAGCCAGTTGAAACGCTCCTCGCGGCTGCGCAAACACCCTTTGCAGTAGCCCTTGTTGTTCACTTCGCAGACCCCGATGCAGGGGCTCTGCAGCGGGAAGATTTCGAGCTGTTCCATCCATCACCTCGCACATCCTGTCACCTTGTTATAACCCAGCCGTCACCTTTGGCGAAATCCCTCTTCAAGTGATTGATGTCGTTTGCTTTCCCCCTGCAAATTTGGCATCTTCCCCGCCGAGCATGGCTATTGGCGTTATATGAGGACATATGAATAAACACGCGTACTGGCTGACCGCCGTGGTGCTGGGTCTGGCCGGGTGTGCAGGCAACTCTGAGCAAAATCAGGTGCCCAAAAAACAGACCGACAACAGATGTTTCCTAAACTGCGAGGTGCCGGTAAATCTCGGCAAGCAGTATCTGGACGGCACCTTGCCGGGGGAGCTTGTCAGGGTTGAGCGGGTCAATAGCCGTGCACGAGCCGATTACAGCAAGTTTGGCCCGCAGAGCCGGCTGGTATTGGAGCGTTCCGGCAAAATGAACCGCCGTTATGGCGAGCTCTACCACAAGCTCTCCCGCTGGGTGGCTAACGGCGGCAACCCTACCGACATCACCCGTTACGGTATCAGCCTGGCCCAGCTGGGCGGGGCGGATCGGATGGGTAACGTGCTCTTCACCGGCTACTACTCGCCAGTACTGGAGGTGCGTCGTCGTCCCGATGCCAAGTACAAATATCCTATTTATGCCATGCCCAACTGTGGCAGCCGTTGTCCGACCCGGGCCCAGATCCATCAGGGGGCGCTGGCCAACCGCGGCTTGGAGCTGGGCTACAGCAAATCCCTTATCGACAACTTCCTGATGGACGTACAGGGCTCCGGCTTTGTGCACTATGGCGATGAGGACCGGCTGCAGTATCTGGGCTACAGCGGCAAGAACGGCCACGGTTATGTGAGTATCGGCCGGGTGCTGATCGACCGCGGTGAAGTGCCCAAAGAGCAGATGTCAATGAAAGCCATCAAGGATTGGGCGAGCCGCCAGCCGGAGGAGAGCGTCAAGGAGCTGGTGGAGCAGAACCCCTCCTATGTCTTCTTTGAGCGCCGCCCGACCAACGATGTGATCGGTGCTGCCGGTATTCCGCTGCTGCCAATGGCGGCCGTTGCTGCCGACAAGACCCTGTTGCCGATGGGAACCCCAATCCTCGCCGAAGTGCCCTTGCTCGACAAAGAGGGCAACTGGACCGGCAAGCATCAGCTGCGGCTGTTGATTGCGCTGGATGTGGGCGGAGCGGTGAAGAAGGGCCACCTCGACCTCTACCACGGCATGGGCGAGAAGGCCGGTGTCGCAGCGGGTCACTACAAGCACTTCGGCCGGGTCTGGAAGTTGGGTCTGCACCATGGGCCGACTGCCGCACCCTGGTTGTAACGCCAGAGCTGGCGGGTGGTGTATCAGCCAGCAGCCCACTTAGGCATCGAGATAGATGTAAAAAGCCGCCGGAGCAATCCGGCGGCTTTTTGTTTTGGTCTCTTTGGCTGTACGCACGAGGTGTTGCAAACAGGATCAGCGTTTCTGGATATCCAGCCTGATGGCGCCGACCGGTTTGCAGCAGCAGGGCAGGCACTCTCCCTGCGAGACAAACGCCAGCGGCACGGCGGCGTAGTGCACCGAGCCTGCCAGCAAGGGCGTGCGGCAAGCGCCGCAATAGCCGCTGCGGCACTGGAACTCCACGTGATGACCGTGGCGCTCCAGGGTCTCCAACACGCTTTCGCCGGGATGGGCGTGCAGCACGGCACCATCCCGGGTATGTACCCGCGGTGCCACGATCGCATGCTGTTCGGCAGGCGCGTGCGGGGCAGGGGTCAGCGTGTTGGTGGCGTCACTCACAGTTCGAAATCACCCAGATCGTCGGCATTTACTTCGCTGTCGATCTGACCGACCAGATAGGAGCTTACCTCTACCTCTTGCGGGGCGACCTGTACGTTGTCAGACGACAGCCAGGTGTTGATCCAGGGGATCGGGTTCTGCTTGGTGCCGGCAAAGGCGGGTTGCAGGCCGACCGCGCTCATGCGCAGGTTGGTGATGTACTCAACGTACTGGCAGAGGATGTCCTTGTTCAGGCCGATCATGGAGCCGTCCCGGAACAGGTACTCGGCCCACTCTTTCTCCTGAATGGCTGCTTCCTTGAAGATCTCGAAGCAGGCCTGTTCGCACTCGGCGGCGATCTCGGCCATCTCGGGGTCATCCTGGCCGGTACGCATCAGGTTCAGCATATGCTGCGTCCCTGTCAGATGAAGTGCTTCGTCACGGGCGATCATCTTGATGATCTTGGCGTTGCCTTCCATCAGCTCGCGCTCGGCGAAGGCAAACGAACAGGCGAAGCTGACGTAGAAGCGGATTGCTTCCAGCGCGTTGACGCTCATCAGGCACAGATAGAGTTTCTTCTTCAGCCCGCGCAATGTGATGGTCACCTCGCGGCCAGAGACCGTATGGGTTCCTTCACCGTGCAGGTTGTAGAGCGCGGTCGACTCGATCAGATCGTCGTAGTAGTGGCTGATGGAGCCAGCACGCTTGAGGATCTGCTCGTTGGTCACGATATCGTCGAACACCTGGGCCGGTGAGTTGACGATATTGCGGATGATGTGGGTGTAGGAGCGAGAGTGAATGGTCTCGGAGAAGGCCCAGGTCTCAATCCAGGTTTCCAGCTCCGGAATGGAGACCAGCGGCAGCAGGGCGACGTTCGGGCTGCGGCCCTGGATGGAGTCCAGCAGGGTCTGGTACTTCAGGTTGGAGATGAAGATGTGCTGCTCGTGGGGTGGCAGGGCCTGATAGTCGATGCGATCGTGGGAGACATCCACTTCTTCCGGGCGCCAGAAGAAGGAGAGCTGCTTCTCGATCAGGCGCTCGAACACTTCGTGCTTTTGTTGATCATAACGGGCTACGTTGACCGATTGGCCAAAAAACATCGGCTCTTTGAGCTGGTCGTTTTGGGTTTGGCAGAAAGTTGAATAGGCCATGGTTACCAGAATATGTGAATAGAGAAAACAGGAGAGCGGGAGCTTCATGCTCCCGCCCGGTTATCAGATCTTGCCGTGACTTAGATTTTGCAAGCCCCGCCAGCGCAACCGTCATCTTGCAGATCGGTCTGGGCATCGTCTGCACCATCACGGGTGTTGTGATAGTACAGGGTCTTGAGGCCGTATTTGTAGGCGGTCAGCAAGTCCTTCAGCAGCTGTTTCATCGGCACCTTGTTGCCTTCGAAACGGGCCGGGTCGTAGTTGGTGTTGGCGGAGATCGCCTGATCCACAAACTTCTGCATGATACCGACCAGCTGCAGGTAGCCGTCAACGCTCGGTTGCTTCCAGAGCAATTCGTATTGATCTTTCAGGCGATCATACTCGGGCACCACCTGTTTGAGAATGCCGTCTTTGGAGGCCTTGACCGAGACCAGGCCGCGCGGCGGCTCGATGCCGTTGGTGGCGTTGGAGATCTGGCTGGAGGTCTCGCTCGGCATCAGGGCAGTCAGGGTAGAGTTGCGCAGACCCACGGACTTGATCTCTTCACGCAGACTTTCCCAATCCAGAAGCAGTGGCTCGTTGCACAGTACATCCAGATCCTTCTTATAAGTATCGATAGGCAAAATGCCTTGGGCGTAGGTGGTCTCGCCAAACAGCGGGCAGGGGCCGAACTCGCGGGCCAGCTGCACGGAGGCTTTCAGCAGGTAGTACTGGATCGCTTCGAAAGTGCGGTGAGTCAGCGCCAGACCGGAGCCGTCAGAGTAGCGGGCACCATTCTTGGCCAGGTAGTAGGCGTAGTTGATGACGCCGATCCCCAGAGTACGACGCCCCATGCTGCCACGCTTGGCGGCGGCAATCGGGTAGTCCTGATAGTCGAGCAGGGCATCGAGGGCACGCACGGCCAGATCGGCCATCTCTTCCAGATCTTCCAGCTTGTCGATGGCACCCAGGTTGAAGGCGGAGAGGGTGCACAGGGCGATCTCGCCGTTCTCGTCGTCGATGTTGTTGAGCGGCTTGGTCGGCAGCGCAATCTCAAGGCAGAGGTTGGACTGGCGTACCGGCGCCACGCTCGGATCAAACGGGCTGTGGGTGTTGCAGTGATCGACGTTCTGGATGTAGATGCGACCGGTACCTGCACGCTCCTGCATCATCAGGGAGAAGAGATCGACTGCCTTGAGGGTCTTCTTGCGAATGGCAGGATCCTGCTCGTACTTGACGTAGAGCTCTTCGAACTTGTCCTGATCGGCGAAGAAGGCATCGTACAGACCCGGCGCATCGGACGGGGAGAACAGTGTGATGTCACCGCCCTTGATGAGGCGCTGGTACATCAGCTTGTTGATCTGCACGCCGTAGTCCATGTGACGGACACGGTTCTCTTCCACGCCGCGGTTGTTCTTCAGCACCAGCAGGCTTTCCACTTCGGTGTGCCACAGCGGGTAGAACAGGGTGGCCGCACCGCCGCGCACGCCGCCCTGGGAGCAGCACTTCACGGCAGTCTGGAAGTATTTGTAGAAGGGGATGCAACCGGTGTGGAACGCTTCGCCGCCACGGATGGGGCTGCCCAGACCTCGGATGCGACCAGCGTTGATGCCGATACCGGCGCGCTGGGAGACGTAACGCACGATGGAGCTGGCGGTGGCGTTGATGGAATCCAGGCTGTCGTCGCACTCGATCAGTACGCAGGAGCTGAACTGACGGGTCGGGGTTCGCACGCCGCTCATGATCGGGGTCGGCAGCGAGATCTTGAAGGTCGAGACTGCATCATAGAAGCGCTTGATGTAGTCCAGACGGGTATCTTTCGGGTACTTGGAGAAGAGGCAGGCCGCTACCAGGATGTAGATGAACTGCGGGCTCTCGTAGATCTCGCCGGTGACGCGGTTTTGTACCAGATACTTGCCTTCCAACTGCTTGACCGCCGCGTAGGAGAAGTTCATGTCGCGCCAGTGATCCATGTGCGCGTTCAGCTCTTCGAATTCGGCCTGGGTGTAGTCTCCCAGCAGGTGTTTGTCGTACTTGCCCATGTCGACCAGACGAGCCACGTGCTGGTAGAGGTGGGGCGGTTCGAACTGGCCGTAGGCCTTCTTGCGCAGGTGGAAGATGGCCAGACGGGCAGCCATGTACTGGTAGTCCGGGGTCTGCTCGGAGATGAGGTCAGCCGTTGCCTTGATGATGGTTTCGTGAATGTCGGCGGTACGGATACCGTCATAGAACTGGATGTGGGACTTGAGCTCTACCTGGGAGACCGACACGTTGTCGAGACCCTCGGCGGCCCAGTCCAGCACGCGGTGAATTTTATCCAGATCGATGGGTTCTTTGTGTCCGTTACGCTTCGTCACAAACAAGTTCATTGGCTGATGACCTTTAGTTGATTCCCGAAAAACCATCGCACGCCACCCGGCTGCAGGCGGTCACAGGAGGACGGGCCGGTGCAGTTGTTGGGTAACTATTGTGCGATGAATCACAAGATATAGTGTTATTTTGATGTCGAGCTACAAGATAGTGAGGTCGACTGCGCATTGCAATGTGTGGATAACTGGCTTGCTGTGGATAAATTGTGGGTGTTGTTGTCTCTGTTAGTGGTTGCTCACAGTGAGCGGGTTTTCATTCGTCCGCTTCGTCAAATGCAAGCCTCCCGATCGAAGATGGAAAATTTAAATAACTTTTTTTGCTTGCGAAAAGGGGGCCTTTTTACTAGCAAACCGCGGCTGATTATCCATTGCCCAACAAGGGACAAAAGCTGTCCAGCTCTCGGTTGTCACTGCAAAATGTGAAGCGCACTTTCTCGGTCTGCTTGCTGACAGTTGCCTCAGTGAAATGGGAGCAAGGTTGTCATATGGACTCTTTGCGACAGTTAAAGTTGCCTTGGCTATCCATCTACGCTCTCTTCTCGTTAGCTGTCGGGACAGGAGAAGGCCGCAAAAAAGGGCATCGATCCCTGATGCCCCAACTCTTGCTACGTTACGACCGGCAGTTTCAGCCCAGCTCGTAGCGCAGCCAGTGGTGCAGCGCCTGCACGGTATCAAAGTGCAGATCGGCGCCCCACTGGGCAGGATCTTCCTCATCATTGAGATAGCCCCAGCCAGCGACTGCAGTGCGCATGCCGGCGTTGCGGCCCGCTTCGATGTCGCGCACATGATCCCCCACATAGAGGCAGTGACTCGCTTCGACGCCGAGCTTCTCGCAGGCAAAATACATGGGGGCAGGGTCGGGCTTGCGTACCGGCAGGGTATCGGCGCTGACGGTGACGCCGCAACTGGCGAGCTCGGGCAGGGCCGCCAGCAGCGGCTCGGTGAGAAAGGCTGGCTTGTTGGTGACGATGCCCCAGGGCAGCTGCTTCTCGTCGAGCCACTCGATGAGATCCACCATCCCTTCATAGGGGCGGGTGCCGACGCAAAGATTGGCTGCGTAGTAGTCGAGCAGGGCACTGCGCAGGCGCGTGGTCCCCAGCTCTTCCAGCAGATCATCGCCGAGCCCCGCCCTGAGCAGCCCGAGGGCGCCGTGGGAGGTGGTCTGGCGAATGATCTCGTCAGAAAGCGGCGCAAAGCCTTCGTTTATCAGTACATGGTTGACGGCGGCCCCCAGATCCGGGGCTGTGTCGAGCAGGGTGCCATCCAGATCGAACAGCACACAGCGCAGGGGCAGAGGGTGAGAGGCGCTCATCAACCGTGCTCCGGGCGGACAAACTCCACCATATAGTTGACGTCGACATTTTTGCCGAGCTTGAACTGGTTGGTGAGGGGGGCGTAGTGGACGCCGCTCATGTCCCGCACCAGCAGGCCAGCCGCTTCACCCATGCGACACAGTTCGGCCGGGGTGATGAATTTTTTGTGATCGTGGGTACCCTTGGGCACCATCTTCATCAGGTATTCGGCCCCGATGATCATCATCAGATAGGATTTGGGGTTGCGGTTGATGGTGGAGACGAACACCCGGCCGCCCGGGCGTACCAAAGTCGCGATGGCGCGCAGCACGGAGGCGGGGTCCGGCACATGCTCCAGCATCTCCATGCAGGTGACTACGTCATACTGGCCCGGCACTTCGGCGGCATGGGCTTCGGCGGTGATCTGGCGGTACTCGAGCTCGACACCCTGCTCCAGAGCGTGCAAGCGGGCGACGCCGAGGGGCTCCTTGCCCATGTCGATGCCGGTGACCCTGGCGCCACGGCGGGCCATGCTCTCGGAGAGGATGCCACCACCGCAGCCGATATCGAGCATGCGCTTGCCAAACAGACCGCCACTTTTGTCGGTGATCCAGTCAAGGCGTACCGGATTGATTTGATGCAGGGGTTTGAATTCACCTTCCATGTCCCACCAGCGGGAGGCGATGGCTTCAAACTTGGCGATTTCTGTCAGATCGACATTGGCATCACTGTTCATTTTTCGAAGATCCTGTGGCAGGGCGCCCGCTTCTGAGTCATGGGCGCAATCTATTGTCCTGGCGGGCATTATAACGGACGGACTTTGTCACACCAGCCCGATCTGATACCCGATTTGTGGCTTAAGGTATTTGGCTCAGTGTGTTACCATGTCGCGCTGTTTAAGCCAAAGAACAACTAATTAGGGATAAGGCTTTCTATGAGCGATCTGGCCAGAGAGATCACGCCGGTCAACATCGAAGAAGAGCTCAAGAGTTCCTATCTTGATTACGCCATGAGCGTGATCGTAGGACGAGCTCTGCCGGATGTGCGTGATGGCTTGAAACCGGTTCACCGCCGCGTTCTGTTTGCTATGAACGAGTTGGGGAACGACTGGAACAAGCCCTATAAAAAATCGGCCCGTGTGGTCGGTGACGTAATCGGTAAATATCACCCGCACGGCGATAGCGCTGTGTATGACACCATTGTCCGGATGGCGCAGGATTTCTCCATGCGTTACATGCTGGTCGATGGTCAGGGCAACTTCGGTTCAGTCGACGGCGACAGCGCCGCGGCGATGCGTTATACCGAAGTGCGGATGGCCCGCATCTCACACGAGCTGCTGGCTGATCTGGACAAAGAGACCGTGGACTGGGTGCCGAACTATGACGGCACCGAGATGATCCCGGCGGTCATGCCTACCAAGGTTCCCAACCTGCTGGTCAACGGCTCCTCCGGTATCGCGGTGGGCATGGCGACCAACATTCCGCCTCACAATCTCACCGAGATTGTCAATGGCTGCCTGGCGCTGATCGAGAACGGCGACCTCACCATTGACGAGCTGATGACCTACATCACCGGCCCGGATTTCCCCACCGGCGGCATTATCAACGGTCGTTCCGGCATCGTGCAGGCGTACCGTACCGGTCGTGGCTCCATCTATGTGCGGGCCAAAGCTGAAGTGGAAGTGGACGAGAAGACCAGTCGCGAGACCATCATCGTTCACGAGATCCCCTATCAGGTGAACAAGGCTCGACTGATCGAGAAGATCGCCGAGCTGGTCAAAGAGAAGAAGATCGAGGGCATCAGTGCCCTGCGCGATGAGTCTGACAAAGACGGCATGCGCATCGTTATCGAGATCAAGCGCGGCGAGTCCGGCGAGATTGTGCTGAACAATCTCTACAAGCACACCCAGATGCAGACCACGTTCGGCATCAACATGGTGGCGCTCGATAACAACCAGCCCAAGGTGATGAACCTTAAAGAGATCCTGGATGCGTTCCTGCTGCACCGTCGTGAAGTGGTGACTCGCCGGACCGTGTTCGAACTGCGCAAGGCGCGGGATCGGGCGCACATTTTGGAAGGTCTGGCGGTTGCGCTGGCCAACATCGATCCCATCATCGAGCTTATTCGCCACAGCGCGACCCCGGCCGACGCGAAAGCGGGCCTGGTTGCCAAGGGCTGGGAACTTGGCAACGTGGCCGCCATGCTGGAAAAGGCGGGCGACGACGCGGCACGGCCAGAGTGGCTGGAGCCGGAGTTCGGTATCCGTGAAGGCCAATACTTCCTGACCGAACAGCAAGCCCAGGCCATCCTTGACCTGCGTCTGCACAAGCTGACCGGCCTCGAGCACGAGAAGATCCTGGAAGAGTACCAATCTCTGCTGGATCTGATCGCCGAGCTGCTGCACATCCTGGCGAGCCCGGCTCGTCTGATGGAAGTGATCCGCGATGAACTGCTGGCCGTGCGCGAGCAGTATGGCGACGAGCGTCGCACCGAGATCAGCATGTCCAGTGCCGAGATCAACATCGAAGATCTGATCACCCCGGAAGATGTGGTGGTTACCCTGTCTCACCAGGGCTATGTGAAGTATCAGCCGCTCTCCGACTACGAGGCCCAGCGCCGCGGTGGTCGTGGCAAGTCGGCCACCCGGATCAAGGAAGAGGACTTTGTGGAGCGTCTGCTGGTGGCCAACACCCACGACACCATTCTGTGCTTCTCCACCCGTGGCAAGGTCTACTGGCTCAAGGTTTACCAGCTGCCGGAAGCGTCCCGTGGCGCCCGTGGTCGTCCGATCATCAACCTGCTGCCGCTGGAAGAGGGTGAGCGTATCACCGCCATCCTGCCGGTGAAGGAATATGACGCCGAGAAGTATGTGTTCTTCGCCACCGCCAACGGTACCGTGAAGAAGACCAGCCTCTCTGACTTCAGCCGTCCGCTCTCCTCCGGTATCCGCGCCATCAACCTCAAAGAGGGTGATGAGCTGATCGGGGTGGATATCACCGATGGCAGCAACGAGATCATGCTCTTCTCCGATGCGGGTAAAGTCGTTCGCTTCGCGGAAGGCAGCGGTCGCGCTGATGCCGATGTCAGCGATGACGTTGAAACCGACGACGATGCCGGCAATGACGATGATGGCAGCGACAACGGCGAAGGCACCGAAAGCAAGGTCACCTTCAAGGGCGTGCGTCCCATGGGTCGTACCGCCGCCGGTGTACGCGGCATCAAGCTGGGCGCTGGTGACAAGGTGGTTTCCCTCATCGTTCCGCGCGGCGAAGGTGCCATCCTCACCGCCACCGAGAACGGTTACGGCAAGCGGACTGCGTTGGCCGAATACCCGACCAAGAGCCGTGGTACCCAGGGCGTTATCTCCATCAAGGTGGATGAGCGCAATGGCAAGGTGATCGATGCGATCCAGGTCGAAGATACCGACCAGATCATGCTGATCACCAACGGCGGTACCCTGGTGCGTACCCGTGTTGCCGAGGTGAGCGTCATTGGCCGTAACACCGGCGGTGTCCGTCTGATCCGTACCGGTGAAGACGAGACCGTGGTTGGCCTGCAGCGCATCGCCGAGAGCGACGAAGACGAGAACGACGCTTTGGGCGTTGACGGTGAGGTATCTGAAGGTACCGATACCGCGACCGGCACTGATGCAGTCGATGCAGGGGAAGCGGGCGACGAGTAATCGTCACCTGTTACCCGAGCAACGTCTCTGATCAAAAAGAGCGACCCTGGTGGTCGCTCTTTTTATTTGTCTGCTTATGACAGGCGACTGAAAGTCGGGCAGGGTGCTGGCCTGATCACTCCTGCAGCCACATTCTGGCGCTACGGGCGGGAATGGCGACCCGTACCCACTGGCTCTGCACGTTGACCACGGCGCCTTGGTCGAGCACGTCCCGATAGTTGCGATACCAGTTCATCTCGAACCTGGCGGTATCGAGCCAGTACTCCTGTTCGTAGTCGCACTTGTTGATGCCGACCAGGCCCTGTTTGCCCCGTTTGAACAGCACGAAGCAGTCGCTACTGCCGACCAGCTGCATCGGTTGGCCTTGCACCGTATTGTGGAAGCGGATCATCCCCTTGAGATCGGCGCGCTGGTAGTAATCCTGCCAGCGTAGTCCATCCTTGGCCTGGGTCTCGCCGTGATCCGAATAGACCAGTGGCGAGCCACCATCGCGGCCGAGCAGGTAGGCATAGGCCAGCTTCTCGTCAGTCTGGCTCAGGATCTGATAGCGGAAGCCGTCGTTGGTGGGGGTGTCGTGGGTCACGGCAAAGGTGACGGCTCGACTGCCCGGTAGCGCCTGACCATAGGCGCCCGGATCCGCCAGCAGGTTCATGCTGCCGCCATACCCCAGCGCGCCGCGCAGGGAGGCAAACAGCGGAAAGTCATAGGCTCCCTGGCCGCTGCTGTCGAGGTAGGGTTTGAGGAAACGCTCGTAATCGGTGCTGCCTGCGCCCCCCGTGGTGATCACCTCGCCAAACACGTGCATCCCCTGTTTGATCTCGGGGGTGAATACGGCATTGATCTGGTAATCGCTCATGTGTTTGACCGCATCGACCCGAAAACCCTTGATCCCCATCCCCTTGAGCGCCTTGAGATAGGCCTGTTGCTGGCTCACCACCCAGTTGTTGGGATCCAGATCCGGCAGCCCCTTGTCACCGGCACCGCCACAGAGTCGCCAATACTGGACATGACCCGGATCGCTCCAGTCGCCGATGCACCCTTCCGGATGAAAATCCTGACCGGAGAGGAAGTTTTGCCCCAGATCGCCAAACAGTTTCTGGCGCTCGAAATAGGCCGGGTTGCTGGCGTAGCTTTGTAGCAGCTCGTTGCCGGGATAGTTGAGATCGCTGCGTTTCCAGCTTTCGTTGGCCATGTGGTTGAGCACCACATCGGCATAGACGGCGATACCCCGCGCCTTCATGGCGGCGATCAGCTGCTCGAGATCCTGCTTGTTACCAAGAGGGGAGTCGACAAGGCGCAGATCCTGCGGCTGGTAACGGGCCCACCACTCGTTGCCTGATGATTTGAGAGGCGGTGAGATGAGTACCTGTTTGTAGCCAGCCGACTTGATAAGGTCGGCTTTAGCGGTCACTTCACTGTACTTCCAGTTGAAGGCGTGGAGTATGACGTCGGCGTGCGCCAAGGGGGCGATCAGCATGCCTGCGATCGCCCATATTCCCGCTGTGTGTTTCATTATTGTGTCCCTGTTTTTATAGATGCCTGAATGGGCAAGCCAGCTTTGGCGGGAACAGAGTGAGCTGCAATCCACAACCTGCAGATTTGTGACCGCTTTCAGGATGATTTCGCCGAATATGTGAACTGTTTCGGCTTTTCCTCGCCACCGCCAGTTGCTTTTTTACAAGTGATTTTTTTGTCATTTCCCTGTCATTCCCAGCCGCTATCCTGCCAGGGGAGTGGTGCGTTGTTGCTATCACCTTCACCGTCAGGAGCTGCATATGACAAGTTGGATCACGTGGGAAATTTGGTGGAGCCGGGTATGGGGCGAGTCAGAGGTGCCGCAGTATGAAGAGGATGAGCACGAAGTGGCTCATGAACCCTCGCGGCTGCCGGTTGAAATGGTGCAACAGGATCGTGATCAGCGCGCAGGCTAAGGCGTTAGCCCTCTCTATTAGCGGGTAGCGCTTTCTTGCGGCGACATGGCTACTTCGTTGGCCAATTTGGAAAATTAGGAAAGCGGGTTTTCCACAGGATGTATCGCGGCATATCTTCCTCTCAACCTCTTGGCACGCCTGATGTGTGAAGGGCGTGAGCAGGGGGATTAGAAGAGCGACAGCTGCTCCCCGGGGCGGATAAACCTATCCAGTCTGAGCTGAATATGACGTTTGCCCAGATCGAGGCGCTTGCTGATGAGGCGAAAGCGCTGGGCCAGCAGGTCGGCAAAGTGCCCCTCACCGCGCATGCGGGTACCGAAGGCGGTACTGTTGAGCCCGCCACCGCGGCTGGCTCGCAACTGATTCAAAATAGTCTCCTTCTGGCCCGGATAGTGGGTATCGAGCCAGTCACAAAATAGCGGCGCCAGCTCGTGGGGCAGCCGCAGCAGGATGTAATCGGCGCAGCTGGCGCCAGCATCGGCGGCCGATTTGATGATCTGCTCCAGCTCCGGTTCATTGAGCCGCGGGATCATGGGGGCGGCCAATACCCCCACCTGTACGCCAGCGTTGGCCAGCTTCTCGATCACTTTCAAGCGGCCGGCGCCCGTGCTGGCGCGGGGCTCCAGCTGTCGGCGCAGGGTTTCGTTCAAGGTCGTCACCGATACCATCACCTGACACAGTCCTTCTCTGGCCAGCTCGGTCAACAGATCGAGGTCGCGCAAGATCATGGCGCTCTTGGTAATGAGCCCGACCGGATGGCGGTGGGCCAGCATCACTTCCAGCAACTGCCGGGTGAGGCGATAGCGCTGCTCGATGGGTTGATAGGGGTCGGTATTGGCGCCAATGAAGATGGTCTGTGGCTGATAGGCAGGTTTGGCAAACTCCCGGCGCAGCAGATCGGCTGCATTGCGTTTGGCAAACAGCTTGCTCTCGAAATCAAGGCCAGGGGAGAGCTCCAGATAGGCATGGCTTGGTCTGGCATAGCAGTAGATGCAGCCGTGTTCGCACCCCTGATAGGGGTTGATGGAGCGACCAAAGGGGACATCCGGAGAGCTGTTGTAGCTGATGATGCTGCGTGCATCGATCTCCCGCACCTCGGTGCCAGGCACAGAAGGAGTGAAGGTGGCATCCCCATCGGGCGATTGCCAGCCGTCATCGACCGCTTCGACAAGGGGGCCGCTAAAACGGTGATCGATATTGTGGGGACTGCCTCGTCCTGCCATGGTGCGCACCAGTACTGTTTATACATACAGTTATTTTGCAGGTGCCCCGGATAAATGACAACTACTGCTGAGCGACCGGGTACAAAAAGGGTTGTTGCAGGGATCTCTTGCTTGATTGCGGCGCTACATTTCGTTTACATAGACGAAATGAGAACTGGATCACGGAAATCATCATGAGCCCCACCACTTCCCGTTGGCTATTTATCGGTCTGATTGCGCTGGTTATCTGGCGTCAGCTTCCGCTCTCCACCGAGCAGGAGATGGCTGCTGCCAACCGTGCCTGGCGTATCGGTCACTTCGATGAGGCGACCCGGATCTGGTCGCCACTGGCCGATCAAGGCCAACCTCGGGCGCAAGCCTTGATGGGCTGGAGCCATGAAGTGGGGCAGGGGAGCGAGCAGGATATCAATCGGGCCATCACGCTCTATCGCCAGTCGGCGCAGGCGGGCGATTCCTTTGGCCAATACCGGTTGGCGGATGCCTATTTGCGTGGCACCGGGGTGAAGCGGGATCTGCGCGAAGCCTTTCACTGGATGGATCTTGCCGCCCGTAATGGCGATGTGCCGGCGATGCTGAAAGTCGGGGTACTCCATCTGATGGGGGCGAGCGGGCGTGTCGATCTCTCGCAGGGGAAACAGTGGCTCTATCAGGCGGCTCAAAAGGGCAACAAACTGGCGCTTCAGGTGCTGCAAGAGCTGGCGCTGGCAGAGGAGGGGAGCAGTGACTTTGACTTCAACTGGCAATCCCTGCTTGGTGAATAGTCGGCAGGCGACTCATTTGACTGTAGAAAATATCTGCAAATCCGATACAGCGCGCCCGACTTCTGGTAGCATGGGGCCGTTTTGGCTTGGTTTGTCACGTTAGACACGCTGTTTGCGTGTCAGGCCGTCTTCGCAAAGTGCTGTGGAGAACCAGAACATCACCTTTTTGAATCTCTTTTCCATCCCGCATGTGACCTTTGGTAGGGGTCACCACTGTATAAGGAAACACATAATGCCAATCATTACTCTGCCTGACGGCAGCCAACGTCAATTTGCCCACTCTGTTTCCGTCATGGATGTGGCTGCGGACATCGGTCCCGGTCTCGCCAAGGCGTGCATTGCCGGTCGGGTAAACGGTGAACTGGTAGATGCGTGCGAGCTGATCGACGCCGATGCTGCGCTGGCCATCATCACCGCCAAAGACGAAGAAGGTCTGGACATCCTGCGCCACTCCTGCGCCCACTTGCTGGGTCATGCTATCAAGCAACTCTGGCCCCAGACCAAGATGGCCATCGGTCCTGTCATCGACAACGGCTTCTACTATGACGTTGATCTTGACCGTACCCTGACCGATGAAGATCTGGCTGCCCTGGAAGAGCGCATGCTGGCGCTGGTAGCCAAGGATTACGACGTCATCAAGAAGAAAGTCTCTTGGCAAGAAGCGCGCGATGTATTCGAGGCGCGCGGCGAGTCTTACAAAGTCGAAATCCTGGATCAGAACATTGCCCGTGATGACCAGCCAGGTCTCTATCATCACGAAGAGTACATCGACATGTGTCGTGGCCCGCACGTGCCCAACATGCGTCACTGCCACCACTTCAAGTTGCTGAAGATGTCCGGCGCCTACTGGCGTGGCGACTCCAACAACAAGATGCTGCAACGTATCTACGGTACCGCCTGGGCTGACAAGAAGCAGCTCAAGGCCTATCTGCAGCGTCTGGAAGAGGCCGCCAAGCGCGACCACCGCAAGATCGGCAAGCAGCTCGACCTGTATCACATGCAGGAAGAGGCGCCGGGCATGGTGTTCTGGCACAACGATGGCTGGACCATCTTCCGTGAGCTGGAAACCTTTATCCGCGGCAAGCTCAAAGAGTACGACTATCAGGAAGTGAAAGGTCCGTTCATGATGGACCGCGTTCTGTGGGAGCGTTCAGGTCACTGGGAGAAATACGCCCAGGCCATGTTCACTACCCAGTCCGAAAACCGCGAGTACGCCATCAAGCCGATGAACTGCCCGGGTCACGTCCAGATCTTCAACCAGGGTCTGAAGTCCTACCGCGATCTGCCGCTGCGTATGGCCGAGTTTGGTTCCTGCCACCGCAACGAGCCGTCCGGTTCCCTGCACGGTCTGATGCGGGTGCGCGGCTTCACTCAGGATGACGCTCACATCTTCTGTACCGAAGAGCAGATCATGGAAGAGGTCTCCGGCTGTATTCGTATGGTCTATGACGTCTACGGTACCTTTGGCTTCGAGAACATCGTGGTCAAGCTCTCCACTCGTCCCGAGCAGCGTATCGGCTCTGACGAGATGTGGGATCGCGCCGAGAAAGCGCTGGCAGAAGCGCTGGAGCTCAACGGTCTGAAGTACGATCTGCAGCCGGGTGAAGGGGCGTTCTACGGTCCCAAAATTGAATTTACCCTGCACGATTGCCTTGATCGTGCGTGGCAATGTGGTACCGTGCAGCTCGACTTTGCCCTGCCTGGTCGTCTGGGTGCCACTTATGTGGGCGAAAATAACGATCGCCACGTACCCGTGATGATCCACCGTGCAATTCTGGGCTCCATCGAGCGCTTCATCGGTATTCTGACTGAAGAGTACGCCGGTCTGTTCCCGACCTGGTTGGCACCGACTCAGGCTGTGGTCATGAATATCACGGACAATCAGGCCGATTATGCGGTGAAAGTAGCCAAAGCATTGAATGATGCGGGCCTTCGCGCAAAAGCGGACTTGAGAAATGAGAAGATTGGCTTTAAAATCCGCGAGCATACTTTGAAGCGAGTACCGTTCATGCTGGTCTGTGGCGATAAAGAAGTTGAAGCCGGCCAGATTGCAGTACGTACTCGTAAAGGGGCTGACCTGGGCACTTATCCTGTTGAAGAGTTCATCGCTCTGTTGACCCAGGAAGTTCAGACCCGCGGACAAAAGAAAGTGGAGGAATAAGCTATAAAAGGCGGAAAAAAACTGGGCAAGCAACCGCAAGCCCGCGCTCACCGGATCAATGAAGAGATCCGTCTGAAAGAAGTTCGTCTGACTGGTCTGGATGGTGAAGCCATTGGCATCACCTCCATTCAGGATGCTCTGAACTTGGCCGCAGAGGCCGGAGTTGATCTGGTCGAGATCAGTCCAAATGCTGAGCCGCCCGTTTGCCGGATCATGGATTACGGCAAATTCCTCTACGAAAAGAGCAAAACAACCAAAGAACAGAAGAAAAAGCAGAAAGTCGTCCAGGTCAAGGAAATCAAATTCCGTCCTGGCACTGACGAAGGCGACTATCAGGTAAAACTACGCAACCTGGTTCGCTTTCTGGAAGACGGGGACAAAGCTAAGGTCACCCTGCGCTTCCGTGGTCGTGAAATGGCACACCAGGAGCTTGGTATCAAGGTTCTGGAGCGCGTCAAGAACGATCTGGAAGAGTTGGCCGTAGTCGAGTCGTTCCCGAAAGTCGAAGGCCGTCAAGCTGTGATGGTTCTCGCACCTAAGAAGAAATCTTAAGGCCCACAAGAAATTGACTCATGGGGCTCGCTCCATGAGTCGGTTCGCCTTGCGATTTTGTTGTCACTCACAATGCGGAGTATGAAATGCCGAAGATGAAAACCAACCGGGGCGCCGCAAAGCGCTTCAAGAAGACTGGCTCAGGTCGCTTCAAGTGCAAGCACAACCACCTGCGTCACATCCTGACCAAGAAGAGCAGTAAGCGTAAGCGTCAGCTGGGACCGAAGTTCTTTGTTTCCGCTGCCGACCACAAACGTGTTGTCGCTTGTCTGCCGTACGCATAAGGGGGGATGTGAAAAATGCCAAGAGTTAAACGTGGTGTGACTGCTCGTGCTCGTCACAAGAAAGTAATGAAAGCCGCCAAGGGTTACTACGGCGCCCGTTCCCGTGTTTACCGCGTAGCGGTACAAGCGGTAACCAAAGCTGGTCAGTATGCCTACCGTGACCGTCGCCAGAAAAAGCGTCAGTTCCGTCAGCTGTGGATTGCACGTATCAACGCTGCTGCCCGTCAGAACGGTCTGTCCTACAGCCGTCTGATCAACGGTCTGAAGAAGGCTTCTATCGAGATCGATCGCAAGATCCTGTCCGATATCGCCGTTCACGACAAGCTGGCTTTCACCGCCCTGGTTGAAAAAGCTAAAGCAGCTCTGGTCTAATCCAGCTCTGTTATAAAAAATAAAGGAGGCTCAGGCCTCCTTTTTTGTTGGTGTAATAT
>NZ_CAWNWX010000114.1:75059-101425 GCF_963878195.1 Aeromonas sp. HMWF016 | reverse complement strand
GGTATTCATTTTTCTATCAAGGTGATTTTAATGATCATACTTTAGAATCAGAAAGGATGGGATTAAAGGTTGACAAAAAAGAGCGTAACGAATATAAAAAAAATGTTTTCTCTCAACTTTGTGATGAAAACCATAGCGAAACATTTAATGTCGATTCAGGCATATTTGAGGAATTCAAGGTAAATTGAAAAAATTGTCCCCTTCTAGTTATCACCTGACACCGGATTAATGTCGGTGTTTTTTATCTTGAGTTGTAGGATAGCCATAGGATGTGCTGTATCCGGATAGTTTTTCGTTGTGGGGATGGATTTAAATTTGAATACGAGATGCAGAGCCAAGTGATGAGAAAAAGTGATTAGGGGACAAAAAAGAAACCCGCCATGGGCGGGTGAAGGATTGCAACACTAACCAGGAGGAGGTGTTACCAAGTAGACCCTGCTTCTTCGGTAATAGTTCAATTTTGTTGAAGTTTTTTCGTTTTCTTAGCGGGGTTTCCATCGGGATCTGTGGGGGCAGATGGGTTATCATTCTGCTCCCGTCATCCGGTTGCAGAGGATCTATGCCCGCGTTCTCCTGGTTAGCGCTCTTTTTCGGCGCCTTCTATTTTGTCTACGGCGCTTACTTGCCGTTCTGGTCGCTCTGGCTGGAGGGAGTGGGCGTCAGCGCCGAGATGATTGGTCTTTTGCTGGGGGCGGGGATGGCGATCCGCTTTGCCGGCAACCTGATGGTGATGGGGCAGATCAAGGGGGCGGGCCATCTGCTGCCGGTTACTCGATTGCTCAGCCTGCTCAGCCTGCTCGCCTTCCTTGGCTTCTATCTCAGCCATCACCTCTGGTGGCTGGTCGGACTTACTCTGATTGCCAACTTTATCTACCCGACCCTGATGCCGGTGGGTGAGGCGCTGGCAACCCGCATGGTGGTGCAGGCGCATATCGACTACGGCAAGGTGCGGCTGTGCGGTTCGTTTGCCTTTATCGTTGCCTCTACCCTGGTGGGGGCGTTGGTGGGCAACTTCGGGAGCGACTGGATTTTGCACACCATGGTGGCGGGGCTGGTGCTGATGCTGCTGCTCAGTTGGCTGCCACTTAGTCCCGCGCCACAGGATGTGCAGGGGGAGCGCGCCAAGGCATCCTTGCTGGCGACCCTGCGCAGCGCGTCGGTGCGCCGCTTCCTGTTGCTGACCGCTCTGCTGCAGGGAAGCCACGCTGCCTATTACGGTTTCAGCGCCATCTACTGGAAGGCGCAAGGGTATAGCGGCACCATCATCGGTTACCTCTGGGCGATCGGGGTGGTGGCCGAGATCTGCATGTTTGCCGCCGACAAGCGCTTTCTGCAACGATTCGGGGCGCAGAGCCTCTTTATCGCCGGAGCCATCGGTTGTGTGGTGCGCTGGGTATTGCTGGGGGCTTCGACCGAGCTGTGGGTACTGGTGCTGGGGCAGCTGCTCCACGCGGTCACTTTCGGGGTGAGCCATCTCGGGGCGGTGCGCTTCATGACCCGCCAGCTACCGGCCGAGCAGTTGATCCCGACCCAGTCCCTCTACGCAGCGCTGGGTCTTGGCATGACGGTGGCAGCTCTGATGGCACTCTGCGGCGTGCTGTTCGAGCCACTTGGCGGCGGCATCTTCTTCCTGATGGTGCTGGTGGTCTTGCCGGTGTTCTTCCTGCGGCTGCGCCCCTTTGCGCCCTCTGCGCAGGAGAGGGCTCCAGCCTGATATCTGTTTATCTGAACCATCACCTGGAAAAGGGAGAGCCACGGCTCTCCCTTTTTCGTTGCTGCGGTTCGCGGTGTTACTGTGGTTCGCCAAGATAGTAGCGGCTGAGGCGGCGCCAGGTGTCCGAGCCGATGGTGCCGGCAAGCAGTTCATTGGAGGCGGCATCAAAGCGACCATCCGGCAGCCAGTCCAGTTGGGGCAGCAGTCGGGCCAGCGTCACGTCATTGTGTTGCAGCTCCCGCTCCAGCGCCTCCCAGAAGGCGCTCCCCTTGACGTAAAAAAGCGGGTAGTAGGAGCGATCGCCAGCCATCACCTCGCGAGCTGCCCGATAGAGGCCGCTCTCACTATGAGGCAGCTGTTTGCCCCGCTCGGCCAGCTCGTTGACCGCCGTGACCTGATGCAGCCGAAAGCGGCGCAGCGCCTTGATGGCGAGGTACTCGGCGAGGCTCTCGTTGACCCAAGTGGGTTGTGGAGCCGAGTGGCGAGCGCTGAGTATATGTACTGCCTCGTGGGCCGAAGTGCGCAGCAGGCGCAGGGGGGCCTGAGGGGTCGGCTTGCCATTCATGGTGGGGTAATTGGCGACAAATATCTGATCCCCGGCGGCGCCGCCGAGGGAGCGGGTCGCCACATCCCGCCCGAGCCACACCAGTTGCCACGGGTGAGTGGGCGGATCCACATCGAGCTGGAAGGCCAGATAGTCGATGATCTCATTCAGTTGCTGCTGCAAGGCCGGAAGATCGAGCTGATTCGCAGCCTCGTCATGGCTCAGCACCAAGCGCGGGTCAGGCTTGGTGACGGGCACAGTTTGCAGACCAAATGGCAGGATCAGCGGCGGCTGGTTGATATCCGGCAACGGTTGGCAACTGCCATCCGGCAGACACACCTTTCCTTGGCGGCTCCCCTGCTGGCGCACAAAGTTACCCCACTCGGTCAATAGCCACTGGTCAGAGGCAAACAGCAACGACTGTTGGGCCGAGGCATCCGCTCCCAGTGCCGGAGCCGCAGTGAGAGTGATCTGCCAGCCAACCTCTTTGCAGGAGAAGAGCTGGTTGAGGGCAACCGGCTGGTTGTCTGCAAGGCAGACCAGTGCGGGGGAAGCCGACGCGGCACTGCTCGGCAACTGGCGGGCGGGGAGCAGGGTAAAAGGGGGCTCGCCCTGCATAGTAAGGCGCACTTGCAGCACATTGGCGCTGGCGCCCTGTTCGACAAGGTAGCGGGGGCCGCTCGCGTTATCGCTGGCGCAGGCCCACAGCGGCAGCAGCCACAGGGCAAACAGGGTGATATGACGACTCATAAGGGGTTAGCGCTCCTGCTCGTAGCCCAGCAGATCGCCGGGCTGGCACTGGAGCTCGCGGCAGATGGCCTCCAGAGTGGAGAAGCGCACCGCCTTGGCGTGGCCATTCTTGAGGATCGAGAGGTTGGCTTCGGTGATGTCGATGCGCTGCGCCAGTTCGCGAGCGGTCATTTTGCGTTCGGCCAGCAGAGCATCGAGCCGGATGATGATGGGCATGGGATCCTCACACCGTCAGTTGCTGTTCATCGGCCAGCAGTTTGGCCTCGCGCATGACCAGTGCCAGCGCCAGCACGATAAGTCCCGCCAGCAGTACCCGGAAATCGGAGGTACTCAGAGCTATGGTACCGAGTACTTCCGGGCCTCTCATGGTGAGCACCGTATCCAGCAAGGGGGGATGGATCAGGTCGACCACGAAGAGCGCACAGAGCAGCAGCCCGATCTGCCGGTAGCGGCGGATCTGTTCGAAGGTGAAGAGCAGGCCATGGCGGTAGCCACGAAACAGCTGACGCAGTTGCCAGAGCATCATCATGAAGACCAGATCAGGCAACAACTGCACCAGGGTGCCGAGCAGCCGGGTGGAGAAGTGCAGCGGATAGTCTGCAGGGTTGATGCCGGGACGGCTCAGGATGGTGTTGAGCTTCTCCTGCAGCAAATCGGCGCCACCGAAGGGGGTCCACACCTCCAGCAAGGTGATCAAAGGGGTAGCCAGCAGTGCCAGCAGCAGCAGCCATTCGATCAGCATGCTCGAGCGTTCGAGTTTGTTGGATATCATCTCATTCCTCGCCGTGATGGTTTTTGTCTGAAAGGTAAAGTTTATCGTTTATCAATATTCATAGCGGCAATGTTTATTGTTTTGCGATATACAGTCAAGGCAAAACTTATTGAAAAACGATAATTCCAATCTGTCTGAAGGTGATGACTTTTATCGGCCACCTCTCTAGACTGGCCGAACCTGCATGCAAATTATCAACATGGACAAGGGGTTGCAGATGCACCAGGGATGGTTGCTGATCGGATTGTCGCTCTCCTATCTGGGGCTGCTGTTTCTGATTGCCTTCGTGGCGGACAAGTACAAGCGGCATCGCATGAAGGGGCAGCCCCTGCTCTACAGCCTGTCGCTGGCGGTCTACTGCACCTCCTGGACCTTCTTCGGCACCGTGGGCCAGGCGAGTGAATCGCCCTGGTCGCCGGTGCCTATCTACCTCGGCCCCATGCTGGTTTTTCTGTTTGGCTGGCGACTGCTGGCGCGCCTCATTCTGGTGGCCAAGCGGGAACATATCACCTCCATTGCCGACTTCATCGCTGCCCGTTACGGCAAATCCCAGCGCCTCGCCATGCTCATCGCCCTTATCGCTATCATGGGGATCCTTCCCTACCTGGTGTTGCAGCTCAAAGCGATCGTGACCGGGCTCGATCTGCTGATGGTCAACAGCGCAGGGACGGGGCACGCCAGCGCCATATCGGGCAATACCGCCGAACTGGCGCTCGGGGTCGCCATGCTGCTGGCGCTGTTCAGCATCCTGTTTGGCACCCGCCATCTCGATGCCACCGAGCACCACAGAGGGATGGTGGTAGCCATCGCCTTCGAGTCGGTAGTGAAGCTGCTCGCCTTTATCTCGGTGGGGGGCTTTGCCCTCTGGCTCATCCTGAGCAAGCCGAGCCCGGCACGCAGCGAGGTGGCGGGGCACTTTTTCGATGCGGTGATGGCGGTGACGCCCGGCAGTCTGCTGGAGCTGGCCATCTATACGGTACTGGCGATGTGCGCGGTTATCTGTCTGCCACGTCAGTTCCATGTGACAGTGGTGGAGAACAATCAGGGGCAGGATCTGCACTGGGCGCGCTGGATCTTCCCGCTCTACCTGTTCGTGATGGGGCTCTTCATCTGGCCGCTGGCACTGGCGGGCAAGCAGTGGGTGGGGGCGGACATGGCCTCCGACACCTATGTGATCAGCCTGCCGATGGCCCTTGGCTTTGACGGGGTCGCCATGCTCGCCTTCCTTGGCGGTACCTCGGCGGCCACCGGCATGGTGATCGTCTGCACCATCGCGCTGGCCATCATGGTGAGCAACGATCTGGTGCTGCCGGTGCTGCTGCGCCGTTTCTGGCGCCAGGGGCGCGACGAGCGGCTGGTGCGGTTGCTGCTGCAGGTGCGCCGCGGCGCCATCCTGCTGATCCTGCTGGCGGCCTGGTTGCTCTACCTCTGGCTTGGCGATCTCACCAGCTTGTCGCGCATCGGCTATCTCTCATTTGGCGCGGTGGCCCAGTTTGCGCCGGCCCTGCTGCTCGGTCTCTATTGGCGGCACGGCAACCGCAAGGGGGTTTATCTTGGCCTGATCCTCGGCGTAAGTCTCTGGTTTGTCACCCTGCTGGCGGAGAGTGGTTTGCTGGCCGGCTCGCCGCTGGAGGCGTTGCTGGCGCCACCCGACTGGCCCGCTTTTCGCGATCTCAGCCTCGGGGCCTGGTGCATCTTCCTGAGCCTGCTCTTCAACCTGCTTGGCTATGTGGCGGGCTCGCTGCTCTCCCGCCCGGCGGTGAGCGAGCGGTTGCAGGCGGCCAACTTCGTCGGCAAGCCGAGCCGCGATACCACGGCGCTCTATCAAGCGCGGGTCTCGGTGAAGGAGCTGGAGATGCTGGCGGCCCGTTTCGTCGGGTCGAGCCGGGTCAAGCGTGCTTTTGGCCGCTTTGCCGGTGAGCATGGTGGCACGCTGGCGCCGCAGATGCAGGCGTCGGCCGAGCTGATTGCTCACACCGAGCGGCTGCTGGCAGGGGTGTTTGGCACCTCGTCGGCACGGCTGGTGCTTGCCTCTGCCCTGCAAGGGCGCAACATGCAGCTCGAGGAGATCGCCACCATAGTGGACGAGGCATCCGACGTGTTTCGCTTCAACCGCGGGCTGCTGCAAGGGGCGATCGAGCATATCGGGCAGGGGATTTCGGTGGTGGATCGGGAGCTCAAGCTGGTGGCGTGGAACCGGCGCTACATCGAGCTGTTCCACTATCCGCCCGGGCTTATCCAGGCGGGGCGCCCCATCGAGGAGATCATCCGCTACAACGCACAGCAGGGGCTGTGCGGCCCCGGCGATATCGAGGAGCATGTGGCGCGCCGGGTCGCTTTTATGAAACGGGGCAGTGCCCATATCTCGGCGCGGGAACGTCCCGATGGGCGGGTGATCGAGATGCAGGGCAATCCCATGCCGGCAGGCGGTTTTGTCATGACCTTTACCGATATCACGCCATTCCGTGATGCCGAGCGGGTGCTGCGCGAAGCGAACGAACATCTGGAGGCGCGGGTCGCCGAGCGTACCCGCGAGCTCTCCGAGCTCAACCGCCAGCTGCTGCTGGTCAACCAGCAGGTGGAGCGGGCCAATCAATCCAAGAGCCGTTTTCTGGCTGCGGTCAGCCACGATCTGACCCAACCCCTCAATGCGGCCAAGCTCTTTACCTCCTCCCTGCTGGAGATGCTGCCTGCCGAAGAGGAGCCAGCCCGGATCGCCCGCCATATCGACGATGCGCTGGGGGCGACCGAGGATCTCATCAGCGATCTGCTCGATATCTCGCGCCTTGAGGCGGGCAAGTTCAAGGCCAAGAAACTCGACTTCGCTCTGCACGATCTGTTCGACAACCTGAAGGCGGAGTTCGGGGTACTGGCACAGGCGGGGGGGATCCACTTCTCGGTGGTGGAGAGCAAGCTGGCGGTGCACAGCGATGTGCGGCTGCTGCGGCGGGTGCTGCAGAACTTCCTCACCAACGCGTTTCGCTACAACCCGGGCGGTCGGGTGTTGCTCGGCTGTCGCAGGCTGGGGAGCAAGATCCGCATCGAAGTGTGGGACAACGGCCCCGGCATTCCGCAAGACAAGCAGGAGGCGATCTTCGATGAGTTCTCCCGCCTCGATCACTCCCGCACCGCCAAGGAGCAAGGTCTGGGTCTGGGGCTCGCCATTGCCCGCGGCATCTCGCTGGTGTTGGGTCACCAGCTCACATTGCAGAGCTGGCCGGGCAAGGGATCGGTCTTTGCGGTGACACTCAATCTGGCCACCCGGCCGGTCACGGCCCATCAGCTGGCGGCGCCAGTGGTGCGTGACAGCCAGCTGGAGGGGGTCAGAGTGCTCTGCATCGACAACGAACGGGATATTCTGATCGCCATGAGCACCCTGCTCGGACGTTGGGGCTGCGAGGTGCGCTGCGCCGTTGATCTGGTCGATGCCGAGGCGCTGGTGGCAGAAGGGTTTGTGCCGCGATTGGTGCTCTCGGACTATCACCTCGACGACGGCAAGACCGGGCTGGAGGCCATTGCCGCGCTGCAGCAGGCGTGTGGTGACGAGCTGGGGGGCATCATCATCAGCGCCGATCGCAAGAGCGAGTTGCAGGCGCAGATCCGCGAGCGGGGATACGGCTACATCAGCAAGCCGGTCAAACCGCTCAAGCTGCGCGCCTTGATGAACAGCTTGTTGTTGCCGGTGCAGTGAGCCAGCTCACAAAATTAATCAAATGCTCGAGGGAGGGGAGTGGCGCGAAAGGGGAAGGATAGAGGCTGATGTCAGAATAATCCTCACCATATCGAGCCAGTTCCCCTGAAACGAGTCCCATCACCTGTCATTTTTACTAGGTAGCACTTCGCAAATCGCCCCCCTATAGTCGGTGTGCGATTTTTCTTGTCGCGAATGAAGTGTGTTAAGGGCAAACCGGTCGAAAGGCCGGGACGCAAAGCTTCCGGTCTAAGGGTCAGCAGTACCTAAGATAGCGGGGCCACCACAGGTTGTTGCGCTCCTTTTGCCAAGGAGGAGCACTGCTGTCTGCGTTACCTGTCAGGCGCGTCGCCCTTTTCGTTGCAAACAATAACGAAATAGGGAAATACAACAAATGCCAAGTCCAAAACCAACCATGCTGGCCCTTGCGGTCGGTCTTTTCTGTACCTCTGCCGCCTATGCGGCTGCGCCCGGTAAACCCACTATCGGCTGGGGCCCCACCAAGTTCGCCATTGTCGAAGTCGATCAGGCGGCAACCTCCTACAACAATCTGGTCAAAGTGAAAGATGCCGCCGATGTGGAGGTGAGCTGGAACCTCTGGAGCGGTGACGTTGGCCAGACCGCCAAGGTGCTGCTCGATGGCAAGGAGGTGTGGTCAGGCCCCGCCGCCGCGGCAGGCACCGCCAAATTCAAGGTGAACAAGGGGGGCCGCTACCAGATGCAGGTGGCCCTATGCAATGCCGATGGCTGCACTCTCTCCGACAAGAAGGAGATAGTGGTCGCCGATACCGACGGCAGCCACCTGGCGCCGCTCAAGGCTGCGCTGCAGGAGAACAACAAGCCCTACGCCAACAAGTCCGGCAAGGTGGTCGGCACCTACTACGTGGAGTGGGGCGTCTACGGGCGCAAGTTCACCGTGGACAAGATCCCGGCCCAGAACCTGACTCACATCCTCTACGGCTTTACCCCCATCTGCGGCGGGGATGGCATCAATGACAGCCTCAAGGAGATCGAGAACGGCAACAGCTTCCAGGCACTGCAGAGAGCCTGTGCCGGCCGGGCCGACTTCAAGGTGGCGATCCACGATCCCTGGGCTGCCGTCCAGATGCCGCAAAGCGGCCTGACCGCCTATGACGAGCCCTACAAGGGCAACTTCGGCGCCCTGATGGCGCTCAAGCAGGCCTACCCCGACCTCAAGATCCTCCCCTCTGTCGGCGGCTGGACCCTCTCCGATCCCTTCTACTTCCTCGGCGACAAGAGCAAGCGCGATACCTTCGTCGCCTCGGTCAAAGAGTTCCTGCAGACCTGGAAATTCTTCGATGGCGTGGACATCGACTGGGAGTATCCGGGCGGACAGGGCGCCAACCCGAAACTGGGCAGCCCGAGCGATGGCGCAACCTATGTGACCCTGATGAAGGAGCTGCGCGCCATGCTCGACGAGCTGGAATCGCAGACTGGTCGCAAGTATGAGCTCACCTCCGCTGTCGGCGCCGGTTACGACAAGATTGAAGATGTCGATTACCGCGCGGTCCAGCAGTACATGAGCCACATCTTCATGATGACCTATGACTACAACGGCGCCTGGAGCAATACCGAGCTGGGTCACCAGACCAACCTCTACGCGGCGAGCTGGGATCCCAACACCAAGTACACCACCGACAAAGCGGTCAACCTGATGCTGGCGCAAGGGGTTGACCCCGGCAAGCTGGTGGTCGGTGCCGCCATGTATGGCCGTGGCTGGACTGGCGTGAGCGGCTATCAGGGCAACAACCCCTTCACCGGCAAGGCGACCGGCAAGGTGAAAGGCACCTGGGAGGATGGCGTGGTCGATTACCGTGACATCGTCAACAACCGCATGGGCAGCGGCTGGGAGAAGAGCTACGACGATGTGGCCGAGGCTCCCTATCTGTTCAAGGCTTCGACCGGCGATCTCATCACCTATGACAACGACCGCTCGGTCAAGGCCAAGGGGCAGTATGTGCTGGCCAACAAGCTGGGTGGCCTCTTCTCCTGGGAGATCGATGCCGACAACGGCGACATCCTCAATGCCATGCACGAGGGATTGGGTCACGGCGAGGGAACCACTCCGCCAGCCAACAAGCCGCCGGTGGCCAACGCGGGCAGCGATCTGAGTGTCACCGGCCCGACCGAGGTGACGCTGAACGGCTCCGCGTCTCACGACCCGGAAAATGGCGCTCTCACCTATAGCTGGAAGCAGGTCTCTGGCCCACAGGCTGCTCTGCTGGATGCCACTCAGGCCAAGGCCCGTGTGGTGCTGGACGCCGTGTCCGCCGACATCAATCTGGTGTTCGAGCTGGCAGTGACCGACGACCACAACCTCACCGCCCGCGATCAGGTAGTGGTCACCAACAAGGCGCCGCAGCCCAACCTGCCGCCACTGGTGAGCCTGCCGGCTACCGCTTCCGTGGAGTCCGGCAAGCAGGTGACCCTCAAGGCGACCGCATCTGACCCGAACGGTGATCCGCTCACCTATCAGTGGACTGTACCGGCCGGCCTCACCGCCAGCGGTCAGAACAGTGCCACCCTGGTCGTCACCGGCCCGAACGTCACCAGCGATACCGCCTATGACCTGAGCCTCACCGTCTCCGACGGTGCGCTGGATGCCAGTGCCGCCACCCGTCTGACGGTCAAGCCGGTCAGCGGCGGTGGCGGTTGCTCGGCCACCGATCCGGATGCCGCCAACTGGCCTGCCTGGCAGGCGAGCAAGGTCTACAACGGCGGTGACAAGGTGAGCCACAACCAGCTGGTGTGGCAGGCCAAGTACTGGACTCAGGGCAACGAACCGAGCCGCACTGCCGATCAGTGGACGCTGTTGAGCAAGGTGCAACTGGGGTGGGATGCCAATGTCGCCTACAACAGCGGTGACCTGACCAACCACAACGGTCGCCAGTGGAAGGCCCAGTACTGGACCCGTGGTGATGAGCCCGGCAAGGCTGCGGTCTGGCAGGATGTCGGCGCCGCCAGCTGCAAGTAATACCTCCCGATTGATGACAGGGGCATGGCGACATGCCCCTCCTTCCCGGTAGCCATCAACACGAGAAAATAAATGACTACATACATGACCCCGATAGCCGGCCTCATTATGGCGACGCTGGCGGCAGCCCCTTTGTCTGCTGGCAGCGCGCCCCTGATATTCAATGACACGACACCGCAAAGTGATCTGGCGGGCAGCCTGGCTGCCAGAGTGCAGTTTGCCCAGAGCCAGATCCTGCCGTCCCATCCCAAGGAGGGGGATCGCCAACCCATCCTGACCAGCCTGCGCAAGAGCCTGCTGCTGGTGCAACCGCTCCAGGCAGATGGGGTGACTCCCATGGCTGTGGAGGCCCGCGACGGCCGCGGCAAGCTGCTTGGCACCCTGACCTTGTCACCGCCATCGGCACTGCCCGAGACGGTCTACCACCTCGCGGGGGTTCCCGAAGGTGGGGTGAGCTTCGTCCCGGAGAGCGGCAGCACTGCCGTCATCAGCAGCAGTGCTGATTTGGCCAAACTGAGCGACAAGAGCGGCGCCTTCCTCAAGGAGCGGCTGACCGGTCGCGCGCTGGTGGAGATCCAGACCGCTGACGGCCGCTGGGTTCGGGATATCTACCTGCCCGTGAGCCCGGAGCTGGAGGGCAAGATGGTGCGCTTGCGCTCCAGCGCCGGCTACAACTCGACGATCTTCTATGGCGAGCGGCAGGTGACGATCTCCCGTGGCCAGACCCTGCAGTTCAAGTTTGCCAAGGGGCAGTGGTTCCGCGAGGGGGAGCTGGAGAATAACCGCATCACCTATGCCCCGGATACCTGGAGCGGTGAGCTGCCCGCCGAGTGGATCCAGCCCGGGCTGAACCTCTCCATTCGTCAGGGCAATCTCACGGGTGAACTGCGTGACATCAGGGTCGGCGCCCCCGGCGAGCTGCTGCTGCACACCATTGACATCGGCATGCTCACCACGCCACGGGATCGCTTTGCCTTTGCCAATGACAAGGAGGCCCATCGCGAATACTTCCAGACCATCCCGGCCAGCCGGTTGATCGTCAGTCAGTATGCGCCGCTCTCCCTGCCTGAGGTGATGCTGCCCAATGGCACCTTGCTGACCGATTTTGACCCGAGCGAAGGGGGTTGGCATGGCGGCACCATGCGTCAGCGTATCGGCAAGGAGCTCATCTCCCACGGTATCGACAATGCCAACTACGGCATCAACAGTAGTGCCGGTGAAGGGGAGGGAAGCCATCCCTTTGTGGTGGCCCAGCTGACGGCGCACAACAGCCGCGGTAAGTATGCCAATGGGGTTCAGGTGCACGGAGGTTCCGGTGGCGGTGGCATCGTCACGCTGGATAGCTCCCTTGGCAACGAGTTCAGCCACGAAGTGGGCCATAACTTCGGCCTTGGCCACTATGTGGATGGTTTCCGTGGCTCGGTTCATCGCAGTGCCGATCAGCTCAACTCCAGCTGGGGCTGGGACAGTGACAAACACCGTTTCATCCCCAACTTCTCGCCGACCCGCACCAATGAGGATGCCTGTCTGGATGACCAGTGCCAGCCACCGTTCGATGGACGCAAGTTTGGCTACGATGCGATGGCGGGCGGCAGCCCCCTCTCCGGCGCCAACCGTTTCACCCTCTATACCCCCAATTCGGCCGCCATCATCCAGCGTTTTCTGGAGAGCAAGGCGGTGTTCGATGCCAACTCGGCCACCGGCTTTAGCAAGTGGAACAGTGCGACGGCCAGGATGGAGCCCTATCAGCACACGGTCGAGGGGATCGAGAAGGTCGATGCCCCCATGGATGCCCTGAGCGAGGCCGGACTGAGTGCCCTGCTGGCGGATTATGACTTGGTCAGGGTCGCCATGTGGGATGGTCGCTGGACCCGTGATATCCGGGTGCCGGTTGCCTCTGCGGACAACCGTGGGCGCAGTCTGACCATCGATCACGGGGCCGGTTACAACAGTCGCCTCTTTATCAACGGCAAGGAGATTCTGGTGAACCGGGGCTTCAAGAAGAGCTTCACCTCGGATGGCCAGAGCTGGGTGGAGGTCTCCCCCATCGATACCAAGGTTGCGCGCAAACCCGAGCAGTTCGGGGTGCCGGTGACCACCCTGGTGGGTTATTACGACCCGCAGGGTAGTCTGCCCAGCTACATCTATCCGGCTCTGCACGGCGCCTACGGCTTCACCTACCCGGATGACAGCAGCACCCTGTCCGGCAGTGACTGCCAGTTGCAGGTGGAGACCCGCGATGGTCTGCAGCGCTTCAGATTGGCCAATCACCGGGCGGCCAGCAGCGTCATGAACAAGTTCCACATCAACCTGCCCACCGCCAGCGAGCCCGGCCGCGCCACCATCCAGTGCCGTGGTCAGACACTGGTACAGCAGAGCTTGTTGCCACCGCAGCAGACCCTCTCCTTTACCGTCAACGGGCGGCCGCTGGAGCAGGGCGTGGTTGAGAACCAGCCTCCGGTGGTGACCGTACCGGCGCAGCTCGGCGGCGTCGGCGGTGAGTGGCTGACCATCACTGCCGAGGTGAGCGATCCCGAGGGCGATGCGCTGAGCTACCGCTGGCACTTCCCGGCAGGCTGGCAGGCAGAAGGCGAGACCAGTGCCAACTTGCGTCTGTTACCGCCGGCTGTCACCACCAGCGAGCAGCATGAGCTGAGTGTGAGTGTCTCGGACGGGGTACACCAGAGCGAAGGGCGCGTAGTGCTTACGCTGGATCCCGTGGTCGACGGCTCTTGCAACACCACCGACCCGGAAGCGGCCAATGTTCCCGCATGGCAGGCCAGTAAGGTCTACAACGGCGGTGACAAGGTGAGCCACAACCAGCTGGTATGGCGTGCCAAGTACTGGACTCAGGGCAATGCGCCGAGCCGCAGTGCCGATCAGTGGGCGCTGGCGAGTCAGGTTGATCTGGGGTGGAGTGCCGCTGTTGCCTACAACGGCGGGGAGCTGACCAACCACAACGGCCGTCAGTGGCAGGCCAGGTGGTGGACTCAGGGTAACGAGCCGGGCAAGCACGGCGTCTGGCTGGATGTCGGGGCGGCAAGCTGCCGTTAAGCCGAGATCCCTATGATGGTGGTGGGGTCTTATGAGGCCCCACCTTTTCTGCTTAAAACCTAGACAGAGAGCAAACATAATGAAAAAAAATCGCATCACCCTTCTGCTTGCCGGCTTGATGCTGAGCGGCCACCTGTGGGCTGCCGAGGCATACGACATCAACAAATCCTACCCGGGCGGGAGCCAGGTCAATTACAACGGCCAGGTTTTCGAGGCCAAGTGGTGGGTCAACCCGGGTCAGACTCCGGGCATGGCGGCCGCCAACGAGTGGGATACCCCGTGGAAGCTGATCGGCGAAGGGGGGGTGACCCCGCCGGACAACGGCGGCGATGACAAGCCCAATCCGCCGACGCCAACCCCGCCGGATGGCAGCACTACCCCCGTCTATATGAGCCAGGCCGAGCTGGATGCCAAAGAGAAGGCGCTGACCGACTTCCCGGCGATGGAAGCGGTCAAGGCCTCCATCGCTACCCGTGACAATCTGGTGGTCGAGGCGGTGCAGCCGGGCCGTGCCGACAACCCGGGCAACGTCAAGCGGGTCGAAAGCCTGCTGAGCGAGAGCCAGTTCAACTACCTCTTCCCGCTGCGCGCCCCCGAGTACACCTATCGTGGCCTGCTGCAGGCTGCGGCCAAGTTCCCGGCCCTGTGCAGCGACTACAGCGATGGCCGCGATGCCGATGCCATCTGCCGCAAGACCCTGGCGACCATGTTCGCCCACTTCGCCCAGGAGACTGGCGGCCATGAAAACTGGCGCCCGGAAGCCGAGTGGCGTCAGGCGCTGGTCTACGTGCGCGAGATGGGATGGAATGAGACCATGCGCGGTGGTTACAACGCCGAGTGCCGTCCCGATGTGTGGCAGGGTCAGCAGTGGCCGTGCGGTACGTTCGACAATGGCGAGTTCAAGAGCTACTTTGGCCGCGGCGCCAAGCAGCTCTCCTACAACTACAACTACGGCCCCTTCTCCGAGGCGATGTTCGGTACGGTTCGCACCCTGCTCGACCGCCCCGATCTGGTGGCCGACACCTGGCTGAACCTGGCCAGTGCGGTGTTCTTCTATACCTATCCGCAGCCGCCTAAGCCCTCCATGCTGCACGTCATTGATGGCACCTGGCAGCCGAATGACCATGACAAGCAGAACGGTCTGGTGCCGGGCTTCGGGGTCACCACCCAGATCATCAATGGTGGGGTGGAGTGCGGTGGCCCGGTCGAGCACGCCCAGTCCCAGAACCGCATCAACTACTACCGCGAGTTTGCCAACTACCTCGGGGTGGCGGTGCCATCCGATGAGGTACTGGGTTGCAAGAACATGAAGGTGTTTGACGACAAGGGCGCCGGTGCCCTGCCCATCTACTGGGAGCAGGACTGGAGCTATGTGGCAGAGAACCCCAACGGCGGCAAGAGTTACGCGTGCAAGCTGGTGGGTTACCAGACCCGTTTCAGCGCCTTCAAGGAGGGGGATTACAGCCGCTGCGTTCAGCACTTCTATCCGGAGGTGGTGATTGAGGATAACGGCGGTGGCACCAACCTGCCGCCGGTGGCCAATATCACTGGCCCGGCGCAGGCCGAAGGCGGCAGCAAGGTGACCCTCTCCGGCCAGCACTCCAGCGATCCGGAAGGCAAGCCGCTCTCCTATGCCTGGACTATTCCGGCAGGTGCCTCTGCCCCGGCACTGGATCAGGTCACTTTGGAGTTGACTTTGCCCAAGCCGGCCAGCGATACCAAGCTGGACATCAAACTGACGGTCACAGATGAAGGTAATCTGAGCCGCAGCACCACCCATAGCCTGCTGGTGAAAGGAGAGGAGGGGGGCGTAACGCCGCCTGACTATCCGGCCTATAAAGAGGGGACTCCCTACAAGGCGGGCGAGCGGGTCAGCAACGGCGGTGCCAGTTACGAGTGCAAACCGCACCCCTACACCGGCTGGTGTGCCGGTGCCGCCTGGGCTTATGAGCCGGGCAAGGGCACGGCCTGGGCCGATGCCTGGATCAAGTTGTGATCCGGCATTAAGCCGAAGCAATAAAAGATGGGGCCTGCGGGCCCCATTCTTGTTTGGTGGAGTTCAGGTTTGGCCGTGGAACATCTGGCCCGGACAGGACAGCGCCTCGAGAGGGCTGTGTGATGATGTGTGTTGTAGTTTTATTACGTTTTCCGTGAAAGGCTTTCAGCAATTACTTGCCGTAGCGGAAGTAGTATTCACGGGTGGACGGAGCGTAGGTATCTTTCTCGACTACACCGCTTTTTCTGGTTGCACCGCGCAGGTGGAACAGAACTGCCAGATTCTCGAACATGGTTTCACCTCATATCTCTGTTGGTTTGTTGCTTTGTGTGACCTGGGTCACGGTTTGATCCTATGGCTATTTGTGAGCCAGATCAACTTTGCATGTTGTAAATTTACATAAATCATGGAAAGGGTTTTCAAATTCAATCCTCTTTATGGAAAGGCTTTCGTGAACCGCCCCCTGCTGAGCGCTTCGGCCTTGCCATCTCGTAGAGCGGCCTCTCCTGCAGTCATGATTGGGTGAGTGACGGCCGAGGCTGTGGTGTTGCGACCAGCACGCCAAAGCGCTGGTTAAACAGCGGGATTGCGGGCATTTAGTCGATAAAAACAACGACTTGCTGCAATTTTGATTAAACGCGCCAATCGGGGTGATTTTAGGGTTGACACTGAAGCGGGTGATGCCTATCATGCGCCTCCGTTGCCGGAGATAACTTCGTCAGCGCCGAGGTGAGTTGGGGTTATAGCTCAGCTGGGAGAGCGCTTGCATGGCATGCAAGAGGTCCGCGGTTCGATCCCGCGTAGCTCCACCAAATTCTCCTCGAACAATCTGGAATCAAAGGGGTTATAGCTCAGCTGGGAGAGCGCTTGCATGGCATGCAAGAGGTCCGCGGTTCGATCCCGCGTAGCTCCACCAGGTTCCTGATTGAAATGAAGTACCCAGGGCAGTGCGGTGTGTATCACCCAGGCCGACCTTTGTGGGGTTATAGCTCAGCTGGGAGAGCGCTTGCATGGCATGCAAGAGGTCCGCGGTTCGATCCCGCGTAGCTCCACCATTATTGAGGATGAATGGCCGCCAGAACCATTCATTCAGTGCCGAATTTGGGGTTATAGCTCAGCTGGGAGAGCGCTTGCATGGCATGCAAGAGGTCCGCGGTTCGATCCCGCGTAGCTCCACCAAATTCAGAGTGACTGGAAGTCATTCACACACATCGGGGTTATAGCTCAGCTGGGAGAGCGCTTGCATGGCATGCAAGAGGTCCGCGGTTCGATCCCGCGTAGCTCCACCATCTTTCGTAAAGAAAGTAGAAAAGGCCACCGCATTGCGGTGGCCTTTTTGTTTTCTCAGGTATTTATTTTCCCCATACTTTCCAGCCTTTCATTTGCAAATCAAATGGCCAAAACAGCAAAGCCCGCGGGTATCGCGGGCTTTTGGCTACTTTCAAGCGGGTTGCCGGTTAGCGCCGACGGCGCCAGGCCAGCGGCAGCAGGGCCAGCAGGCCGAGCCCCAGTGCACCACCGCCACTGGAGCCGTGGTCCGGTTTGCCGGCATTACCCTTCATTTTCAGATCGACGATGATGGGGTCGTGGTCGGAGGCGCTGAACGGATTGTCCGATTTCAGCAGGGTGCCGGTGTACTGGTTGCCGTACTCGAACAGGTTGCTCTCGAAGGAGTTGATGTGCCAGTCGGCCACATTCACCACCTTGCTGGCCAGCGCCGGATTGGCAAGGGCATAGTCGAGGGTACCGAGTTCGCTGTCATAGCTGTAGGAGATGGCTTTCTCCTTGTTGAACTTGACGTTGAGATCGATCAGGCCATAGCTGCGAGTCACCTCGCGACCGAGCTGTTCATAGGACTGGTCACCGATAAAGGTATGGGAGGCCGAAACAATCTTGCGCTCGCTGGCAGCAGGGTTGTAATCGGTCAGCACCCGGATTGGATCTTCCTTGGCGTAGGAGTTGAAGTCACCCACCAGCAGCACCTGTCCCGGCAGCTTGCTGACGGCTTCACCCAGCACCTTGGCCGCGCTCACGCGGAACTCGGTACACTTGCCCTGCAGGTCGGCCGGCTCGGTCTTGCCATCGCCGTTTTCATAGCAGCCCGAGCCCTTGGACTTGAGGTGGTTGACCACCAGCGTCAGCGGATTTTTGCTGCCCGCGACGGTAAAGCTCTGCACCAGTGAATCGCGCTGGCCGGCGGTTTTGGCCACGCCACCCGTGGTATAGCGCTGCTCTGGCATGCGGATGACGTTTGCCTCGCTGGCCGGGGTGAGCAGGGCCGGGCGATAGATCATGGCCACCATGATGGCGTCGCCACCGAAGAATTTGTCGCTGGTGAGGAAGCTCGCCGGCAGCCGGACATAGGCGTAGTGCTTGCTCGCATCCTTCTGCTGCTCGTTGAGACGGGTCACCAGATTGTTGATGGCAGAGTTGTCGCCAAAGCCGTTGTTCTCCATCTCCATCAGGCCGAGCAGATCGGCATCCATCTCGGTGATGGCGTTGACGATCTTGGTGCGCTGCTTCTCGAAGTCGGCCTGGCTCTTGGCGCCGCGGTTGCACCCTTTGGCGTTGTCGGCATCCGCCTGATCTTTGCACAGCACGTTGAGCGCGCCGCCAATGCTGGAGTGGCTGGTGAAGTAGTTGAGCACGTTGAAGCTGCCGATCCGCAGATTGCTGCCACGGGCCCGGGCGGGGGCCGGCTGGCGGTCATCTTCCGGTGTACGCAGCAGGGCGCCGGCGCTCAGGGTGACATCGTTCGGTACCACCAGACGGAAGGCATCCTTGTTGTAGACGATGACCCCCTCCAGCCCGGTCAGTTGATCACCGATACGCAGATAGCCCTGATCGGCATCCCAGCCCGGGAACCAGGGCAGTACGCCATCCGGCGCCTTGTAATCAGACTCGACCACCAGCCGGTTGCTGCCATTTTTGGCGGCCAGAGCGACCGCTGCCGGACTGCTGGCAACATGGATCTGGGTCGGCTTGAGCAGTGGCGCCTTGTGGGAGAGCTCGACGTTGTTGCGATAAACCTTGTAGTCGAAACCGTAGTTGCGGGTCAGGTGGAGATCGCTGCTGCTGTCGAGCCGTACCCGCATCCCTTCGTGGCGATTGAGCGCCTGCGCCAGCGTCTCCCCTTCATTGACCTGCAATACGCTGGTTGGCACCGTCAGCCCCTGCGCTGTGACCTGCAGGCGGGCCTTGTTGGCCTCGAAGGTGGGTTTGAGCTGGGTGCCGCCGTAGTACTCCTCGACCCTGGCTTCGAGGCAAACTTCTGCCCCCGGTTTGAGGGTCGGGTAGTTGGCCGCAAGTTTGCTGTCATTGAGATAGACGAAGATGCCATCCGAGGTGGCCGGGTTGCCATCTCCCGCCGGATCAGTCAGATAGAAGCCTTTGGTCAGGCTCTGGCCGAGGGTGGTGACGACACCGCGTACCATGAAGGTACCCGGACTGATTTTTCCCGTAATGTTGCCGTTTTTATCGGTCACCGTGTCGGTAGCAAATGGGCTCCCTGATCCTGTTCCCTGAATGGTCGGGATCGGGGTGAGTTGCGCCGGATCTGCGGGGCAGACGAAGGCGGCGTGGGCGCCGGGGGCAGTGAGGGCCAGCCCCACGGCCAGCGACAGCAGGGTGCGAGTACCTTTCATAAGAGTTCCTTTTTTATTTTTGCCAGTGTTTCCATAGTCCTGGTCGTTGACCAAGGGCGCGCATTGTCACATTTCTGGCATGTCACACCAGTGAGCCAACGCACATTATAGGGATACAAATGAGCTCGCGTTGGTGTTTTTTGACTTGGCTAACACTTTGAAATTACTGACAAAATACTTAACTGCTGTCGTGGTGGGAAAGTGTGATCCTGCTGGCAACCACATATTTTTCTCCGAGAATGAAGATTGAGACTCGGCTGCATGCTTTCTATACTCGGTTTGTTCCTCACGGAACCCAGGTAAAGGGCAAACCGGTTGAAATGCCGGGACGCAATACCTCCGGTCTTTCGATCAGATAATGATCCAGATAGCGGGGTTTCCCTGGGTGAAGAGGCAGTGTGCGGCAAGTCCATGGCCGGTAGTCTCCCTCCCTTCATGCAGGTTGCGCTTGTGCTTTGCCTTGGTCACCAATGCCAAGACAAAACAAGGAAGATAACAATATGCAACAGTTCCTGAGGCCCAGCCGGCTTGCCGTGCTGGTGGCCATCTCTGCCATGCCCGCCTGGGCGCAGGCAGCCTATCCTGCCTACAAGGCCGGTACCGCCTACAAAGCCGGTGACATCGTCAGCAATGCCGGCGCCCTCTATGAATGCAAAGAGTTCCCCTACTCGGGCTGGTGCGGGGCATCACCCTATCACTATGAACCCGGTGTCGGTGTGGTCTGGGCGGATGCCTGGAAGCTCTACGGCGGCGAAGTACCGCCACCGGCGCTCGGTGTGGCCGTCAGCTCGCCGGCTGCCGGTGCCAGCTTCAACGAAGGGGCCAGCGTGGCGCTGGCGGTGACCCTGAGTGGCCCGGTCACTGCGCTGGCCCGGGTGGAATACCTTATCGACGGCAAACTCGCGGCCACGGCCAGCGCCTCGCCCTGGGGCGCCAGCTGGAGTGCCGCAGGCGTTGGGGCTCACGCCCTGAAAGCGCGGGCGCTGGATAAGGATGGCAAGGTACTGAGCGAGGCGGATTCGAGCTTCAACGTTGCCGCCGTGGTAGCACCAGAGGCGCCCAAGGTGAGCATCAGCAGCCCGGCCAGTGGTGCCAAGGTAACGCTGGGTCGCAGCGTGGCGGTGAGCGGCAACGTCACTGATGCCAACAACGATGTGGCCAAAGTCGAGCTGTTTGTCGATGGCAAGAAGGTAGGGGAAGACAATGCCGCCCCCTGGCAGGTCAACTGGACGCCCGATGCCAAAGGCAGTGCCTCCCTCAAGCTGGTTGCCACTGACAAGAGCAATCTGGTAGGCGAGTCAGCGGCAGTGAGCGTCACTGTCGAGGAGGCCGCACTGCCGCCGTCCGGCGGCAACCTCTCCTGCGATATCCGCCAGATCTACCGCCCGGATGGCTACGAGTGCATGGGTGATGACCATGCTCGCCGGGTCATCGGCTACTTCACCTCCTGGCGCACCGGCAAGAATGGCCTGCCCGCCTATCTGGTGAGCGATATCCCCTGGAGCAAGATCACCCACATCAACTACGCCTTCGCAGCGGTGGACGAGCAGAGCCACACCATCAAGGTGGATGACTCGGCGACCAAGATGACCTGGGATGGCGTGCCGGGTGCCGAGATGGATCCGGAGTTCGCCTACAAGGGCCACTTCAACCTGCTGTCGAAGTTCAAGAAGCAGTATCCGGACGTGAAGACCCTGATCTCAGTCGGGGGCTGGGCCGATACGCGCGGCTTCTACACCGCCACCACCAAGGGCGATTGCTCGGTCAATACCGACGGCATCAATGCGCTTGCCAGCTCGGCGGTGAGCTTTATCCGTCAGTACGGTTTTGACGGGGTCGATATCGACTACGAATACCCCACCTCCATGAAGGATGCGGGCAACCCCAACGACTTCCCGCTCTCCAACCAGTGCCGCGGCAAGCTGTTTGCCAACTACAAGGTGATGATGCAAACCCTGCGCAGCAAGCTGGATACGGCGGGCAGCGAGGATGGCCGCAAGTACATGCTGACCATCGCCTCGCCGGCTTCGGCTTATCTGCTGCGCGGCATGGAGAACTTCCAGGTCACCCAGTACCTCGACTACGTCAACCTGATGACCTACGACTTCCACGGTGCCTGGAACCACTTTGTCGGTCACAACGCCGCCCTGTTTGACAATAAGGCGGATGCCGAACTTGCCCACTGGGGCGTTTATACCCAGAGCCAGTTTGGCGGTATCGGCTACCTCAACGCGGCCTGGTCTGCCCACTACTTCCGTGGCGCATTGGCGGCCGGCAAGATCAACGTGGGCGTGCCTTACTACACCCGTGGTTGGCAGGGGGTCAGCGGTGGCACTCACGGTCTGGGTGGCAAGGCAGCACTGCCGAGCCAGAGCGATTGTCAGCCGGGTACCGGTGGCGGCACTATTCCGTGCGGTAACGGTGCGGTCGGTATCGACAACATCTGGCACGATCTGGACAAGAACGGCAAGGAGATCGGCGGTGGCGCCGTCCCCATGTGGCATGCCAAGAACCTGGAGCACGCAGCCGATTTGGGGATCACCACCATGCCGAGCTACGGTCAGGCCTGGGGTCTGGATCCCAACAATCCGGCCCACGTGATGCAGGGCAAGTATGTCCGTTACTACGACGACAAGGCCCATGCCCCCTGGCTGTGGAACGAAGAGAAGAAGGTGTTTCTCTCCACCGAGGATGAGGAGTCCATGGGTCACAAGCTTGACTACATCGTCAATCGTGGTCTGGGTGGCGTGATGTTCTGGGAGATGGCGGGTGACTACGCCTACGATCCGGTGAAAAAAGAGTACGGCATGGGGGATACCCTGACCACGCTCGCCTACGACAAGTTCGCTAAGGCGACCAAGTACAACACCAAGCAGAACGATCTGGCGGCTCCGGCGGCCCAGCTCGACATCGCGGTGAGCCTCTCCGGTTTCAAGGAGGGTGATTCCAACTATCCGATCAACCCGACCCTGAAGCTCACCAACAACTCGACCCAGACCATTCCGGGCGGCGCCCGCATCGAGTTCCTGGTGCCTACCTCTACCTCTGACACCATCACCGATCAGAGCGGGATGGGGCTGAAAGTGGTGGAGAGCGGCGGCAACCAGAACTCCGACGGGATTGCCAACGAGAAGGATTTCCACAAGGTGGCTCTGACGCTGCCGACCTGGAAAGCATGGACGCCGGGTACCGATGTGGAAGTGGCGATGACCTACTATCTGCCGGCAGCCGGTGTGCCGAGTGGCATCCGCATCATCAGTGGCAGCCAGACCGCGGGTCTCAAGGCCGAGTTCCCGACCCTGCCGGAGGCCGTACTGGGTTCGGGCGGTGGTGAGGGCGGTGCGACCTGCAGCAGCCAGAACATCAATCCGGCAGCCTACAAGGCTTATCCGACCTGGCCGCAAGGGGATCATGCCAACGCAGGCGATCGCATCACCCACAACAAGGTGGTGTGGCAGGCCAACTGGTGGACCAGCAGTGAACCCAAGGTCACCGATGGCAGCTGGAAGTCTGTCTGCAGTTATTGATTTTTAAATCAAGGAGATAAGTGAGGCTTAGGCCTCACTTTTTTTATCTGCATGGTCGATCTGGTTGAAAATGCGTCTGCCTTTCCTGGCAGGCAGCCTCTATAATAGAAGTCGATTAATAATCAGATGGATGTCAGCATATGGCGAGTATATTGGATTCAGTTGATCAACGAACCCAGTTGGTAGGGGAAAACCGCCTGGAGTTGTTGATGTTCCGTCTCGGCACCCGCCAGATGTTTGCCATCAACGTCTTCAAGGTGCGAGAGGTGGTCAAGCTGCCGCACCTCAACAAGATGCCGGGCTCTCATCACAATATCAGCGGGGTAGCCAATATCCGCGGCACCTCGATCCCGGTGATCAATCTGCGCAGCGCCATCGGTATGCGTCCCATGCCGGTCGACAGCGAATCCAACCTCATCATCACCGAATACAACCGCACCATTCAGGGTTTTCTGGTGGGGCAGGTAGCCAACATCGTCAACATGACCTGGAAGGATATCCTGCCGCCGCCGCGCTCGGCCGGGCGCGCCAACTATCTCACCGCCATTACCCGCATCCCGGAAGACGGGGTGGATCAGATTGTCGAGATCATCGACGTGGAGAAGGTGCTGGCGGAGATCATTACCTACGACATCAGCATCTCCGAAGAGGTGCTGGATCGGGATATTCTGCCCGAGATGCATGGCCGCAAGGTGCTTATCGTCGATGACTCCAGCACTGCTCGCAATCAGGTGCGCGAGACGCTGGGGCAGCTGGGGCTCGAGGTTATCGAGTGTCAGGATGGCTTGCAGGCGCTGACCCTGCTCAAGGGGTGGTGCGATGCCGGCAAGAAGGTTACCAACGAGATCCTGTTGATGATCACCGATGCTGAGATGCCGGAGATGGATGGCTACCGCCTGACCCACGAAGTGCGCAGCGATCCGCGCATGGCCGATCTTTTCATTACTCTCAACACCTCCCTGAGCGGCAACTTCAACGAAGCTATGGTCAAGAAGGTGGGGTGTGACCGCTTTATCTCCAAATTCCAGCCCGACCTGCTGGTCGGCGTGGCGCAGGAGCGGCTGCGTCAGGTACTGGAAAAGTAACCAGCCACACCGCTTGCAATGAAAAACATCCCGCCTCGGCGGGATGTTTGCTTATCTGTCGTCGTATACATACAGCGATTGCCGAAGTGTCAGCGGTTCATCAACGGTTCCATGAAGCGGGCCACCTTATCGCGGATCTGCGGTTGCGCCGCCGGGGTGGGGTGAATGCCATCGTTCATCATAAGTTCAGGGCGCAGCGCAATATCATCCATGAAGAAGGGGAGCAGGGGCAGCTTGTTGGCCTCGGCGAGCTCCGGGAAGATCTGCTCGAACTGGCGCAGATAGCGGGCACCGTAGTTGCGGGGCAGCTGGATCTGGGTCAGCACGACCTGAATCTGCTTCTCTTTGGCAAGGGCAATCATGCTGGCCAGATTCTGGCGGGTGATGGCAGGGGCAAAGCCGCGCAGGCCATCGTTGCCCCCCAGTTCGATCAGCAGCCAGTTTGGCTGATGCTGCTCCAGCAGGGCGTGCAGACGTTCCAGCCCTCCCTGGGTGGTCTCACCGCTGACGCTGGCATTGATGAGGGTGTGCTCGCCCCCCTCGTTCTGCCATTTTTGTTCAAGCAGGGCTGGCCAGCTCTGCTTCTCCTGCATCTGATAACCGGCGCTCAGGCTGTCGCCGAGCACCAGCAGGGTTTGCGCCTGAGCGGATGAGAGCAGGCTGCCGAGGCCAACGAGCAAGACAAACAGAATTCGCACCATCAATTCAACTCCCGCTATGGATTGCCATCAAGGGATTGGGACAAAGGATATCGAGCATGAGTTCAACCCCCATTATTGTCGTCAAGGGCCTCGGCAAATCGGTCAGCCTCGGCCAAGAAAGCCTCACCATCCTTGAAGGGATCGATCTGCAAGTCAATAGCGGCGAGACGGTGGCACTGGTCGGCGCCTCCGGGTCAGGCAAGTCTACTCTGCTCGGATTGCTGGCCGGGCTCGATCTGCCGAGTCTTGGCTCCATCGAAATTCTCGGCAAGTCCCTCGGCGAGCTGGATGAGGAGGGGCGGGCCAGATTGCGCGCCGAGCAGATCGGCTTTGTCTTCCAGTCATTCCTGCTGCTCCCTACCATGACGGCGCTCGAGAACGTGATGCTTCCCGCCGAGCTGCGCGGTGAGCGGGATTGTGAGCCAAGAGCCCGTGAACTGCTGGCGGCGGTAGGGCTTGGCGAACGTCTGCACCATATGCCGCCACGCCTCTCCGGTGGCGAGCAGCAGCGGGTGGCCATCGCCCGCGCCTTCATGACCCGCCCCAGCCTGCTGCTGGCGGACGAACCGACCGGCAACCTCGACAGCAAGACCGGTGACAAGGTGATCGAGCTGCTGTTTGAACTCAACCGCAAGCACGGCACCACTCTGGTGGTGGTGACCCATGACCGTGAACTGGCCAGCCGGTGCCAGCGTCAGCTGGTGATGACTGCAGGCAGGCTGGAGCGCGAGGTGAGTCATGCTGTGGTGTAACGCAAAAGGCTGGCGAGTGAGCGGAGGTGGTCAGGGATGATGCAGTGGCGATTGGGATGGCGACTGCTGCGCCGGGAAGGATGGAGCGGCGAGCTGCGCTGGTTTGTGCTGGCGCTGGCCCTGAGTGTGGCCTGTGTGCTCAGCGTGGCGCTGGTGGCAGATCGGCTGGAGGCGGGGCTCAAGGCATCGGGACGCGACTTTATCGGGGCGGATCGGGTGCTGCGCACCGCCACTGCGGTTCCGGATGGCTGGTTGCTGCAGGCACAAAAAGATGGTCTGGCGTTGCAGACCACGGTCAGTTTCAACAGCATGCTGTTTCACGGCGATGCGCTGCAGCTCGCCTCAATCCGGGCGGTGCCCGACGCTTTTCCCTTCTACGGCAAGCTGGAGCTGACCCCGGCACGGACTCCTGCCCCCGGTGAAATCTGGCTCTCCGCCCGGGTAATGCAGTTGCTGACGGCCAAGGTGGGGGATGAGCTGGAGGTGGGCAATACGGTGCTCAAGGTGGCAGGTCTGCTTGGCGAGGAGCCCGATCAGGGCTTCAGCCCCTTCCTGCTGGCGCCGCGGGCGCTGATCCACAGTGCCGACATCGAGGCGACCGGCGCCCTGCTGCCGGGCAGTCGTCAGCAGTGGCGCTATCTCTTCAAAGGGTCGCGAGAGGCGCTTGCCCGCTATGAACGCTGGCTGGTTCCTCAGCTGCAGGCGGGGCAGAAGTGGATCACCCCCGATGACAGTGAATCCCAGGTGGGCCGCTCGCTGGTCAATGCCGAGCGCTTCTTCAGGCTGGCGTCACTCTGCGGCGTGTTGCTGGGCGCGCTGGCGATGGGTATAGCGGTACGTCACTTTGCCGAGCGCCAGACCAATATGGTGGCCCTGCTCAAGACGTTGGGGGCATCGCGCACCAGTCTGTGGCAACTGATGAGTGGGCTGTTGCTGTCGCTGACCCTGATCGGCGCCCTGCTGGGGCTGGTGGCGGGCACCATCATGCAGTGGTTCACCCTGCAACTGCTGGGCGAGTTGCTGCCCCCGGATCTGCCGCCCCCCTCCTGGCGCCCCTTTGCTCTGGGTGTGGCGGTTGCCCTCTTTATCACCCTGCTGCTTGCCTTTATCCCCTTCCTGCGGCTGTTGAAAGTGCCGCCGC
>NZ_CAWNWX010000114.1:47712-75049 GCF_963878195.1 Aeromonas sp. HMWF016 | reverse complement strand
CTGTTTGCGCTGGTGTGGGGCTTCACCGCCGATGTTCGATTGGCCTTTGGTCTGGTAGGCGGAATGGGCCTGCTGATGGGGCTGCTGGCTCTGCTGGCCTCCCTGATGTTGCGACTGGGGGCGCGGGTGAGCGGTCCGCACGCCCTGCGGCTGGCGCTGGCCCATCTGTCGCGCGAGCGGCGCAGCGGCCTCTTTCAGCTGGCCGGTTTTGCGCTGGCGCTGATGCTGTTTGGCTTGCTCTGGGTGGTTCGCATCGATCTGCTGGAGGAGTTCTCCGCCCGTTTGCCGGCCGATGCCCCCAACCGTTTTCTGGTCAATGTGGCCGAGAACGAGCGGGAAGGGATCCTGAGCGAACTGGCGGGAGCTGGCGCCGTTACCTCCGACTTCTATCCCATGGTGCGCGGGCGCCTGACCCATATCGCTGGTGATGCGGTGGGGGAAGGGGGTCGCAGTGGTCGCGAAGGGGTCGATCGGGAGCTCAACTTTACTACCACGGCGACCCTGCCGGCCGACAACAAGCTGGTGGCAGGGAAATGGCTCTCCGGCCCCGGTGAGGTATCGGTCGATAGCGAACTGGCCAAACGACTCGATATCAAGCTGGGGGACATGCTCGCCTTTACCATCGAGGGGCGCAGCTTCGGGGCCCGGGTCACCAGTCTGCGCAGCATCAAGTGGGACAATATGCGGCCCAACTTCTACATGATCTTCTCACCCGATCTGCTGGCTTCCTTCTCCCGCACCTGGATCGGCAGCTACCGGCTGCCGCCAGAGGGGCGTGCCGCCGAGGTGGGGCTGATCCGCCACCATCCGACGGTGAGCCTGATTGATGTGGATGATCTCATCGTGCGTCTGACCCGGGTTTCGGAGCAGGTGAGCCGGGCATTAGCCCTGATGCTGGGACTGGTGACGGTGGCGGCGCTGCTGGTACTGCTGACCCAGACTCAGGCCAGCATGGCCCATCGGCGGCGCGAACTGCTGCTGATGCGCACCCTCGGGGCTGGCAGCGTGCTGCTTGGCAAGATGTTGCGCTGGGAGCTGGTGGCGAGCGGCCTGTTGGCCGGGCTGTGCGCCGCCATGGTGGTGGAGTTGTGCGCCTTGGCTCTGCAGTTCTGGTGGTTTGATGGCCAGTGGCAGCTCCACTGGCGCATCTGGCTCGGGTTGCCAACCCTGGGGGCGCTGCTGGTCACGCTGGCCGGACAGGGGATGCGGCGCCAGCTACTGGCCGGTACCCTCAGCGATCGGCTGCGTGGTTTGGGTCAGGGATTGTTGTAATCAGGCCCGCGAGAGTGCAGGTGCTGGAGACAATCAGCCCGACCAGTGGTCGGGCTGATTGCTGTGCGAGTTTTGGCTGTTCGGAAAGTGTTAGCGAGTCTCTCGCAACAGATCGGTCAGTGCCTGCGGCAGCTGCGGGTAGGTAAAGTGGAAGCCGGCCTGTTGCAGATGCGCGGGCAGTACGTTTTGCCCGGTCAGCAGCAGATCGGCTGCCTCTCCCATCACCAGCTGCAGCAGCGGTGCCGGGACGAAGAAGAGGTGTGGGCGATGGAGGGTGCGAGCCAGAGTCTGGCTGAATTCCCGGTTGCTGACCGGATGAGGTGCCGTGCCGTTGAAAATACCGTTGCACTCCTCGTGCTCCAGCAGAAACAGCATGGCGCGCACCAGATCCTGCACATGGATCCAGCTCATCATCTGGTTGCCACTGCCCATGGGGCCGCCAAGCCCGAGCCGATAAGGGGGCAGCATTTTTGGCAGGGCGCCGCCATCCATGCCGAGCACCAGCCCGATCCGCACAATGCAGACCCGGGTCTGTTTGCTGCCAGCTTCCTGTGCCAGCGTCTCCCACTGCTGACAGAGCTGGTGGGTGAACTCCTGATGGGGTGAGCGGCACTGCTCGTCGAGGGGCTCAGCACCCTGCCTGCCATACCAGCCGATGGCGGAGGCGTTGATCAGCACCTTGGGGGGCGTTGTGGAGAGCTTGATAAGGTCGACCAGCTGCTCGGTCAGCAGCCAGCGGCTGTCGCAGAGCAGCTGCTTGCGCTGCTCGCTCCAGCGGCCTGCAGCTATGGGTTCGCCGGCCAGATTGATCACCGCATCCACATCGTTGAGATCATCGAGGCTGTCGAGGCTATCGATGATATGGACATCATGGCCAAGCAGGGAGTAGGCGCGGCTGCCTTGTCGGCTCAGGACGACCACGTCGTGATTGACCTTGAGATGGGCCACCAGACGGCGGCCAATAAAACCGGTTCCTCCGGTAATCAGAATCTTCATTATTGCGCGCTCCTGCGGTCGTTTGTTCTACTCTAATGGCCCTGATCACGATGGACAAGCAGCGTGCCAATCCCGGGCTGGTGGAGCAAGATGGATGAGCCTTTTCTTGACAACTGGGCAATGCATTTAATCTGTGTCCTTGGTTGATGGATTTTTGTGATGTGAGAGGCTGTTACTGAATCGTTATCATTGCTACTGCTTGTGGCCAAGGCCCGGGCTGCCATCTGCTACCTCGGTAGCTACCTCCTGTATACGAAGAGTAAACCATGCCATTTCATCGTCTGAAAACAAGCAAGCTGCGTGCAAGGCTTTTTGCTGCCCTGCTCGCAGGTGGTGCGTTACTGGTACTGGGGGAACTGACTGTGGCCTGGCAAACCATGTCGGAAGTGAACAAGGATGCCCAGCAGCGGTTGCAATATTCGCTGACCCTGTTTGACCGGACCGTGGATCATGCCCGTCAGGCTGCGATCAATGTAGAGGATATGCTGGATAAACCCTGCAGGGATACGGCGCAACTGCTGCGAGAACAGGCGGCTATCGTCCCCGATGTTCGTTCCGTCAATCTGGCGCTCGGCAGTCGTATCTACTGCTCCTCCCTTTATGGCGATTACGACGGGGTGTTCGATGTAAACCGTTATGTTGCGGGCCGTTTGCAGTTGCTCAAAGGCAATGTGGTTACTCCGGATCATCCTCTACTGATATTTCGCCATGCCGCAGGTAAGGGGAGTGTGCTGGTTGGTGTCGATGGGTACTACTTGCGCAACATTCTCGATATCTCCAGCAAGAACTCGCCGATGGCGCTTATTGTCGGCACCCGTGCCATGTTTGGTAGCGGACAAGTCGCAGGGGTACCGCCTGCAACTGAGCCGGGTTATCTGGCCTTCTCTTCGAGCCGCTATCCCTATCAGGTGGCTACCCGGGTGACACGAGAGGATTATCTTGAGCACGCCTGGCGCCACTCCTGGGGCCATATCATGCTCTACCCTCTGCTGGGGTTGCTGGTTGGCGTGGGGACATTCCGGCTGATGGGGCGTAGCAGCTCACCATCGGAGGAGCTCAAGCGGGCGTTGATCGACGAGGAGTTTATTCCCTACCTGCAGCCGGTGGTCTCCGGCGATGACGAGCAGTGGCGTGGCTGCGAGGTGCTGATGCGCTGGCAGCACCCCAAACAGGGGATGATTCCGCCTGATCGCTTTATCCCGCTGGCGGAAGATAGCGGGCTGATTGTGCCCATGACCAGCCTGTTGATGGCCGAGGTGCGCGACCACTTCTCCCCTCATGCCGGCAAGCTGCCAGCAAAGTTTCATTTTTGCTTCAATATCAGCGCCAAACACTTTCAGGATCTCGACCTGTTGGCTGACTGCAAGGCGTTTCTCGATGCCTTCAAGGAGAATCCCGTTGATTTGGGGCTGGAGCTGACGGAGCGGGAGTTGCTGGTGGCCGATGAGACAACTGCCCGGATGTTTGCCGAATTGCGCAAGCTGGGCGTGTTGATCTCTATCGATGACTTTGGCACCGGTCACTCCAGTCTGACCTATCTGCAACAGTTTCAGGTCGATGCAATCAAGATTGACCGGAGCTTTGTGGAGATGATTGGCACGGATGCACTCTCCAGCCATATCGTGGAAAACGTGATTGATCTGGCGAAACGGCTTGAATTGATCCTGATCGCGGAGGGGGTTGAGAAGCAGCCTCAGGCGGACTACCTGCGGGCTCGCCATGTCGACTATCTGCAAGGGTATCTCTATGGCCGACCCATGCCGATGGCGCAGTTCCGCAAGACCTTGTTTGGCTGATTGTGGTTAATTGAAGGCATAAAAAAACCAGCGAACTGTGCGCTGGTTTTTTGTTTTAGTGCGGTGGCTTCGGTCAGAGCATCCGCTGGAGGGCGCGAGCCAGCCGCTTGACCCCCTCCTCTATGGTCGCTTCGTCGACGCAGGAGAAGCTCAGGCGCAGGGTGTTCTGGATTTCGGGGCGCACATAGAAGGGGGCGCCCGGCACGAAGGCTACCTTTTCCTTGATCGCCTCATCAAACAGGGCCATGGCGCTGATATGAGCCGGCAGGGTCAACCAGAGGAACATGCCCCCTTCCGGTCTGGTGTAGCTGACACCGGGCGGGCAGTGACGAGTCAGGGCGGCTTCCATGGCTGCGCGCTGACGGCCATAGACCTCCTTGATCTTCTCCAGATGGGCATCGAGGGAGTTATCCATCAGGAAACGGTGCAGCACCTGCTGGCTGAAGGCGTTGCTGTGCAGGTCGGTCGCCTGTTTGGCGATGGTCACCTTCTTGCGCAGCCACTCCGGCACCAGCATCCAGCCCAGACGGAAGGCGGGCACCACGGTTTTGGAGAAGGAGCCGAGCAGTACGGTATTGTTCGGCGCCAGCTTGGCGATGGGTGGCAGATGTTCGCCCTCGAAGCGCAGCTCGCCGTAGGGATCATCTTCCACCATCAGGAGCTCGTGGCTGACCAGTCGCTCAGCTAGCACCTCGCGGTTGGCGCGGCTGTAGGAGACGCCGCTCGGGTTCTGGAAGTTGGGGACGCCGTAGAGCAGCTTGGCATTGGAGCCGCTTGCCAGCAGCGCATCCAGCGCCGCCAGATCCAGCCCGGCTTCGCCGAGGGTAATCGGCTTGAAGATGGGTTGGTAGACAGAAAAGGCCTGAATGGCGCCCAGATAGCCCGGCTCTTCGATGATGAGATCCTGCCCCTCATCGATCAGCACCTTGCCCAGCAGATCCAGCGCTTGCTGGGAGCCGCTGGTAATGAGGATGTTGTCCGGATTGACCTGCATGCCGTGGCGGGTCAGATAGCGGTCGGCAATGTATTGGCGCAGCGGCGCATACCCTTCGGTCGCCGCATATTGCAGGGCGGCAGCCCCCTGTTCGCGCAGCACATCCTGACAGGCCTGATCGATCGCCTTGACCGGAAACAGGTGAGGATTGGGCAGGCCGCCGGCAAAGGAGATGATCTCCGGATTGGCGGCAACTTTGAGGATTTCACGGATAAAGGAAGGCTCTACCTTCTCGAAGCGCTGGGCAAAAAACGGCTGCATAGGCAATTCTCTCGGCATGTGGGCGGTCGCTCCATTCGACCGCCAGGTTATCCGTTTGTATCAGATTTCAGAAATGAGGCAATGATTGTCACAAAAATCGCTAAAAAAGGGCTGGATTGACTCTACTGCGGATTATATTGGGCGGTTAGTCAGAGTAGTGATGCCAGTGAGGGGGCGGGGGAGCGGCTGGCTGGAATATTTGTTGCGCGAAACACTTGCGCCTTGGGCCCATCTTGGGATAATTCGCTCCCCTGTTTTTGCGGTGCGATGAAATAGCGGGCCGCAAGCGATCCCCTGGCGGGATCGGCCCAAGATGTATTACCCGGATTGATGAAATAACGAGACCATTATGCCTGTGACCCAAGATGTATTTAACGAAGACGGCAAGTTCATGCGCAAGATCCGCAGCTTTGTCCGTCGCGAAGGCCGCCTGACCAAAGGGCAGGAGAAGGCCCTGGAAGAGCTCTGGCCGGTCATGGGCATCGATTTCGAGCCAAAGCCGCTCGATCTGGTCGCACTGTTTGGCCGTGAAGCACCTGTGGTGCTGGAGATCGGCTTTGGCATGGGCGCCTCTTTGGTCGAGATGGCCAAGAATGCCCCCGAGAAGAACTTCATCGGCATCGAAGTACATTCCCCGGGCGTGGGTGCCTGTCTGGGTACCGCTCAGGAAGCGGGTGTCACCAATCTGAAGGTGATTTGCCACGATGCGGTCGAGGTGCTGGAGCACATGATCCCGAACGGTTCACTCTCCTGCCTGCAGCTCTTCTTCCCTGATCCCTGGCACAAGAGCCGTCACCACAAGCGCCGCATCGTACAGCCTGCGTTTGCCCAGGATATTCGCCAGAAGCTGGCCATCGGTGGTGTATTCCACATGGCTACCGACTGGGAAAACTATGCCGAGCACATGCTGGAAGTGATGAGCGCCGCCGAGGGTTACCAGAACACCTCCCCGACCGGCAACTGGGTACCGCGCCCTGACTGGCGTCCGCTGACCAAATTCGAACAACGTGGCCATCGTCTCGGCCACGGGGTTTGGGATCTGATTTTCAAGCGTGTCAGCTAAGCTGGCACGTCAACACACCTAGCGTATCAACTAACTTGAGGAGCTATCATGGCCAATCGTAGCCGCCGCCTGCGCAAGAAACTGCGCGTCGATGAATTCCAGGAAATGGGTTTCGACATCAGTTTCAACTTCCCGGTCGGCACTGCCGAAGAGACCATCGATGCCGTAGTCGATGCGATGATCGATGAAGTGATCGAGCCCCGCAAACTGGCTTTCGCCGGTTCTGGCCACCTGGCCTGGGAAGGGATGATCTGCACCCAGCAGCTGGGCAAGTGCAGCGAAGAAGACCGTGCCGCCGTCAAATCCTGGCTGGAAGGCAAGGGGATGGAAGCTGTCGTGGTCACCGAACTGTTCGACCTCTGGTACGGCGAACCCGCCTGATATCAGACTCGCTGTGGCAGGCGAGCCGGTGTCGACTGCCTGCCGCAGTCAGATAGACAAATCCCGCCACTGGCGGGATTTTTGTCAGTGGGGATGGGATCTCCACACCCGCATTAGTCATGGAATTGCTTATGGTGTTGTCATCCGAATTACTGGCCAGCATTCTGGAAGAGGTGCGCCCGCTGCTGGGGCACGGCAAGGTGGCCGACTATATTCCTGCGCTGGCGCAGGTGCCGGCCGACCGGCTCGGCATTGCGGTCTGTACCGTGGAGGGAGAGCTGTTCACTGCCGGTGATGCCTTCGAACCCTTCTCCATCCAGAGTATCTCCAAGGCCCTGAGCCTGACGCTGGCACTCACCCTCTATCAGGAGGAGGAGATCTGGGCCCGGGTCGGCAAAGAGCCCTCCGGTCAACCCTTCAACTCGCTGGTGCAGCTCGAGTTCGAGCAGGGGATACCCCGCAACCCCTTTATCAATGCCGGCGCTCTGGTGGTCAACGATCTGCTGGAGACCCGCCTTACCGCACCGCGCCAGCGTACTCTGGAGCTGGCTCGCCGTCTCTCCGGCAATCCGGCCATCATGGCGGATCAGGTCGTCGCCCGCTCCGAATATCAGCACTCGGCCCGCAACGCAGCCATTGCCTATCTGATGAAGGCCTATGGCAACTTCGAAAACGAAGTGGACAAGGTGCTGCAGAGCTATTTCAATGCCTGCGCCATCCGCATGAGTTGCGTCGATCTGGCGCGAACCTTTATTTATCTGGCCAACCGCGGCTTGCCGCTTGGTGAAACAACCCCGCTGCTGCCGGCGCGCACCACCAAGCAGGTCAACGCCCTGCTCGCGACCTGCGGCCTCTATGACGAGGCGGGAGATTTTGCCTACCGGGTTGGCATGCCGGGCAAGTCCGGGGTCGGCGGTGGTATCGTGGCCCTGATCCCGGGAGAATTGTGCGTCTGTGTCTGGTCGCCCGAGCTTAACAAAGCGGGCAATTCGCTGGCAGGGACGGCAGCGCTGGAGTTATTGGCCGAGCGTCTGGGCCGCTCCATTTTTTAACCTTGTTCACTATGAATCGAGAAATCACCATGAAACGACATCTTCGCTTCTTGCAGGCCGCGCTGGCGACCTTGCTGCTCTGGTGTGCCCTGCCCACCTTTGCAGCCGAGTTGCCACCGCTTTCGCTGGCTGACGCCAAGGCCAAACAGGCGGTCATCCTGGATACTCGCGCCAGCTACTTCTATCAGGGGTGGCCCATGGAGGGCGAGAAGCAGGGGGGCCATGTGGCTGGCGCCGAGAACCTCTCCGCCGAGTGGAAATACCGCGATGCGGATTGGCCTGCCGCCCTTGCTACCAAGGGGCTGAAAGCCGACCGCCCGGTCGCACTGTATGGTGCGCCGCGTGAAGTGGCCGAAGTGGCGCGCATGCTGCGCATGCAGGGCATCAAGCAGTTGTTCGAGCTGCAGGGCTGGCAAAGCGCCCCGCGCGAACACCTGGCTCGCTGGCAGCAACTGGTCTACCCGCGCTGGTTGCTCGACCTGCAGGAAGGCCGGCCGGTAGCCGCAGCGCCCAAGGGTGACTGGAAGCTGTTTGAGGTGGATTGGGGTTCACCCAAGGCCTATCTGCTCAGCCACATTCCGGGGGCGGGTTATATCGATACCAACCGTCTGGAAGAGGAGCCGCTCTGGAACAAGGTCTCTGACGAGGCGCTTAAAAAGCTGCTGCTGGAAAATGGTATCCGTCACGACACCACCGTGATCCTCTACGGTCGCAACACCATGGCCGCTGCCCGTGCCGCTCACCTGATGATGTATGCCGGCGTTGAAGATGTCCGTCTGCTGGACGGCGGCCTGGATGCCTGGTTTATCCAGCACCTGCGCACCGAAACCGGTCTGCCCAACAAATATGAGCCGGTGAAGGATTTTGGCGTGGCCATTCCCGCTCACCCCGAGTACTACACCACGCTAAGTCAGGCTAAAGAGTTGCTCAAGCAGCCCGATAGCGCGCTGGTCAGCGTGCGTACCTGGGACGAGTTTGTCGGCAACACCTCCGGCTACAGCTACATCAAGCCGAAGGGCGATATCCCGGGGGCCAAGTGGGGTCATGGTGGTGTCGATGCCAACAGCATGAGCGACTTCCATAACCCGGACGGCACCATGAAGCCGGCCCGCGAGATCCTCGCCATGTGGGATGAGTGGAACATCGAGCCGACCCAGCAGGCTGCTTTCTACTGCGGTACCGGCTGGCGCGCCTCCGAAGCCTTTTTCTACGCCTGGCTGATGGACTGGAAGCGGATTAGCGTCTACGACGGCGGTTGGTACGAGTGGAGTTCCGATCCCAAGAACCCGACTGTGACCGGCGAGCGCAAGCCTGCCAAGTAACGGATACACTCCGCAGAACAGGCCGGACAGTTGTCCGGCCTTTTTTATTCCGGTGCCTGATTCATCGCTGTCATAAAGGCTAACTCACTGATTTTTGACGCGGATCCCGTTGCCGAAATCGATGCAAACGGGGCCAGGATGTTGAGCTAGGCTTCACTCATCATCCTCGTGGTGAGGGTGCAGAGGGAGGCAAAAGCGGCGATGAAACAACTGATGATGATCCTGATCTGTGCGCTGGGGCTGGTGGCATGCAGCTCCCAATACATCATGAGCACCAAAGATGGCAAGATGATCACCACCGATAGCAAACCCAAGCTGGACGAGAGCACCGGCATGTATCGCTACTACGATACCGAAGGGCGCGAAGTGATGATCAAAAAGGATGACGTCACCCAGATCATGGAGCGTTGAGCCTGCCATGAGATGACAAGGGCTGCCAGTGGCAGCCCTTGTTGTTTTGAAATCCATGCAAATTGCCGACATTCACGGCAAATTACCATCAATTCGCTGCTTTTGGCCGCGAGGTACAGCTTCCGTTATGGTTGTTTCACTATCATGACGCTCCATTTTTTATTGGAGGTGTTATGTCCCTGCTCGCTCTCTGGCGTTCCCGTTTTTCCGTTCGTGCCCTGCTGGGAACTGTTCTGCTGGTTGCCGCTACTGCCAGCCATGCCGGTGAAGATCAATTCACCCTCGGCCGCACTATTTTGCTGGGGGCCGGTGATCATGGTGCCACCATTCCCATGGTGATTTGCCGCCAGACCAAATATATCAAGGTGAAGGCAGAGCGAGATTTGACCCTGGATCGAGTCGTCGTCACATATGGCGGTGATCGCACCAAGACGATCTATTTCGATCAGGATATGCGCGGTGACACCGAGACCGGCTGGAAATCCCTTGGCTCACGCCGCTGTGTAAAGAAAATCGAAGTGTACGGTAATTCCGAGCGCAGCAAGGCCGGCGTGAAAGTATTTGGCCGTAAATAATCGAAGCGGTTTGTCGGTGTGAAAAACCGGATAAAAAAATAGTGGCGAGCAATGCTCGCCACTATTTTCTATGGCCTTTTCTGGAGTGAATTATTTCTTCGGTCGAAATGGCTTGACGACGCTTTCGTCGCACTCGAGATAGGGCCCTTCCATCAGGTCGATGCAGTAGGGAATGGCGGGGAAGACCGCATCCAGACACTCGCGGATCGACTTGGGCTTACCCGGCAGGTTGACGATCAGGGTATCGTCGCGCAGGCCCGCTGTCTGGCGTGACAGAATGGCGGTCGGCACAAACTTGAGGGATTCGGCCCGCATCAGCTCGCCAAAGCCCGGCATCATACGGTCACACACCGCTTCGGTCGCTTCCGGGGTGACGTCCCGTTTGGCCGGGCCGGTGCCGCCAGTGGTGACGATGAGGCAGCACTGCTCCTCGTCCGCCAGCCGGATCAGGGTCGCTTCAATCTGATCCTGCTCATCGGGGATCACCTCATAGACGGGCTCCCATTCCGAGGTCAGATAGGCGTTCAGGGTGTCGATGATGGCCTTGCCGGAGAGGTCTTCGTAGATGCCGGCACTGGCGCGATCGCTGACGGTCACGATACCGATTTTTGCCTTGCTCATGGTCTGCTCTTGGATATCCGAAAAAGTGGTAATTAAAATAACATAATCAGTGAGATAAGTTAAACCGCCAGAAAATCTGAGCCCTCCGGACTACGATTATCCAGCGTCGAATGAAGCAAAATATCGAGCAAAAATTTATTAATTGGCCATAAAAAACGAATTACATCAGACAAAATTTTATAAGTGGCAGGTGGGCCGGATAATAAAAGTAATCGTTTGATTCTTAACGCAATTAAAATAGATAAAACCAGCCAATACCGATAATACCCTGACGATATGCATCTGGTGGATTGAACCCTTTATATCGGCATCGTATACAGAGAAAGAGATGAGCGCGGGATAAGTGCGAGATAAGGATGCAGCACAGACTGTGCTGCCCGTTGGCGTTGCCTGGGAGGGCATATGGAGTTGCCTGATTTTGACACCCTGAAAGAGTTGGCTGCGAGTGAACCCTCCCGGCTGGATGCCATTCTGGAGCAGCAGATTGAACAGCTGATGGCACGGGCCAGCCCCGATCGGCAGCGCCGTTTGCGCGGGCTCCAGTTCAAGATTGACGGTCAGCGCAGGTTGGCAAAAAACAACCTCGACAGCTGTATCCGTATTGCCAATATGATGCGGGACTCCTTTTATCTGATGGGCAGTGAAATGCGACAATTTAGCGAGGAGGAGATACCTCCGCCTGAAAACGATGGCGGTGGCAAAATAATCCGGTTGACCGACTATAAACGGCCTAAATAATCTGTCGCAATATTTAACATCGAAACTTGATTTGATGGAGAGTGGCAAAATAAGAATGTGCCACTCTCTTTTTATTTGTTATGAATTTTTATGTCACTGGTGATGAAGTTGTGATGGGTTTTTATTTTATTTCGCCAAAATAGATTAATCAGGGAGTTGTGATAAGGGTGGATGAATAGCGATAAAAGTTAAGTTAATATGGCCAAAATTTATTGCTACGACTCGAAGGGATTATGAGAAGTATCACACCAAGACGGGTGCTGTCGCGGGAGCAACAGACAGAGATCACCCGCATTATCGTCAAGGTGGGGCAGATGCTGGCCCAGTTTGGTGCCGAGAGCCGGATCATCGAGCAGACCACGGTACGCCTTGGTATGGCACTGGGGCTGGAGAGCGTCGAGATGGCCATCTCCTCCAGTGCCATCGTGCTCACCAGCCTCTATCAGGGCAGTTGCGTCACTACCACCCGGCGGGTGCGCGAACACGGGATCAACATGCAGGTGGTGTGCGAGATCCAGCGCATCTGCATCATGGCAGAGAAAGAGCTGATCGGGGCCCGTGAAGTGCGCCTGCGGCTCGAAGCCATTGTCCCCTTTCACTATCACCCCTGGCTGGTGGTGCCCATGGTGGGGCTCTCCTGTGGTGCTTTCAGCCTGCTGTTTGGCGGTGACTGGCCCATCTTCGTGGTGACCTGCCTCTCTGCTGCGATCGCGATGCGGGTGCGCCAGCTGATGGCCCGCCACCACCACAGTCCGCTCATCAACTTTGCCGTGACCGGCTTTATCGCCACCCTGCTTGCCTCCAGCGCCACCTTCTTTGGCTGGGGCAGTCAGCCCTATCTCGCCATGGCGGCCAGCGTGCTGCTGCTGGTGCCGGGTTTTCCGCTCATCAACGCCGTTTCCGACATGGTGAAGGGCTACTTCAATATGGGGCTGGCGCGTTGGGGCACGGCGACCCTGCTCACCATCAGCGCTGCTATCGGCATTATTCTCGCCATGTCGGTGACCGGGATCTGGGGGTGGAAGGTATGATTGATCTGCTCTGGCTACTGGCCAAGGATGCATTCTGGTCGGCCATTCCGGCAGTCGGGTTTGCCATGTTGTTCAACGTGCCGCCGCGAATGCTGAAGTACTGCGCCATGGGCGGCGCGCTGGCCCACAGTCTGCGGACTCTGCTTATCCACTACGGCATGCCCATCGAGTGGGCAACCCTGACCGCATCCACCACCGTGGGCTTTGTCTGCGTCTACTGGTCGCGCCGCCTGCTGGCGCCGCGCCCGGTGTTCAGTGTCGCCTCCATCATCCCGATGATCCCGGGCAGCTACGCCTTCAAGACCATGATCGCTGTGGTGGAGCTCAACATCAACGGCGTGACTATGAACCTGCTCCAGAGTGCGGTGGAGAACGGCCTCAAGGCTCTCTTTATCGTGGGAGCCCTCAGTTTCGGTTTGGCGATCCCCTCCCTGGTCGTGTACCGTAACCGCCCCATAATCTGACGGATGGTGAAAAGCCCAATGAAGATTTCCATGATTGCCGCCATGGCCCACGACCGGGTGATCGGCAAGGACAACCAGATGCCCTGGCACATGCCGGCCGATCTGGCCCACTTCAAGCGGGTCACCCTTGGCAAGCCGGTATTGATGGGGCGCAAGACCTTTGAATCCATCGGTCGTCCGCTGCCCGGTCGCCGCAATCTGGTGATCAGCCGCAACCCTGACTATCAGGCAGAGGGGATCGAAGTGGTTGGTTCCGTCGAAGCGGCGCTGGCGCTGCTGGCCGACAACGAAGTGGCGGAAGTGATGGTGATCGGGGGAGGGCACCTCTATGCCGAGCTGCTGCCCCGGGCGGATTGCCTCTATTTGACCCGCATCGAGCTGATGGTGGAGGGGGATACCCGCTTCCCTGCTTTTGAGGATGAGCAGTGGCAGTGTGTCGAGCGTGAAGCTCACCAGGCCGACGAGAAGAACCCGCATCCCTATCGTTTCGAAACCTGGCTGCGCAAGTAACGTCTTATGACACAAACAACAAGGGCACCTTCTGGTGCCCTTGTTGTTATGGGGGATCAGATGCCCGATCCGCCGTTTTCACCGTTCTCTTCGTGCAGGCCGCACTCGCGCTTGAGGCCGAAGAAGCGGGTCTGCTCCTCGCTCATGCCGGGCTCCCACCTGGAGGTGGTGTGGACATCGCCTACCGAGAGGTAGCCCTGCTCCCACAGCGGGTGGTAGGGGAGGTCGAACTCCTTGAAGTAGTAGAAGATGTCCTTGTTGCTCCAGTCGATCACCGGCAGGAACTTGAAGCGGCCGCGCTGGATGGCCAGTACCGGCAATCCCTGACGGCTGCCCGATTGCTCGCGGCGCAGCCCCGAGAACCAGGTGCGGGCACCCAGCTCCTGCAGGGCGCGCTCCATGGGTTCGACCTTGTTGAGCTGGTTGTAGCGGGTGATCCCTTCCACTCCCTGCTCCCACAGCTTGCCATAACGCGCCTCCTGCCAGGCGGGGGTGAGCACCGCCCGGTAGGTTTGCAGGTTGAGCCCAAGACGCTCGGTCAGCTCATCGATAAAGCGGTAGGTTTCGGGGAAGAGATAGCCGGTATCGGTCAGCACCACCGGCACGTCGGCCCGCTCGCGGCTCACCAGATGCAGCATGAGCGCTGCCTGAATGCCGAAACTGGAGGAGAGCAGATGTTCCCCCGGCAGATTGGCCAGTGCCCAGCGCACCCGCTCGGGGGCATTCATCTGCTCCAGCTCCCGGTTATGGGGAGCCAGTGCCTCAACCTGTTCGTCCCGGGTCAGGGTCAGCAGGTAGTCGAGATCGAGAGTCATGATATCCCCCTCAGGCTGCGTAGAAGTCGGTGGCCGAGTTGACCACAGGTGCGACGATTCCGGCGCGAATGACGAAATCGCCAAACCCTTCGCCCGGTCCGCGCTCGCTGGCCCAGCGGCCGATCAGCGCGTCGAGTTCGCTCAGGATCTGTGGCTCGGTGATGTTCTCCCGGTACATGCGCGGGATGCGCGTCCCTTCGAGGTTACCGCCCAGATGGAGGTTGTAGCGGCCGGGCGCCTTGCCCACCAGACCTACTTCCGCCAGCATGGCGCGGCCGCAGCCGTTGGGGCAGCCGGTGACCCGGAAGACGATGGCATCGTTCGCCAGCTCGTGCTTGGCCAGCAGCCCTTCAAGTTCGGTGACGAAGGCGGGCAGCATGCGCTCCGCTTCAGCCATCGCCAGCGGGCAGGTAGGCAGGGCCACACAGGCCATCGACTGCTTGCGCTGCTCGCTGACGCCGTCATCCAGCAGGCCGTACTGGCGTGCCAGCCCTTCGATACGGGCCTTCTCGCCAGCCGGCACGCCTGCGATGATCAGGTTCTGGTTGGCGGTCAGGCGAAAATCCCCCTGATGCACCTTGGCGATCTCCAGCATGCCGGTCTTGAGCGGCTTGCCCGGGAAGTCTAACAGGCGGCCATTCTCGATAAACAGGGTGAGGTGGTGCTTGCCGTCGATCCCCTCGACCCAACCGAAGCGATCGCCGCGGCTGGTAAATTCATAGGGGCGCACTTCGCCAAACTGGATGCCGGCGCGGCTCTCCACCTCGGCCTTGAAGGCCTCGACACCGACCCGTTCAAGGGTGTACTTGGTCTTGGCGTTCTTGCGGTTGACCCGGTTGCCCCAGTCGCGCTGGGTGCTGACCACGGCGGCCGCCACCTCCAGAACGTGGGAGAGCGGAATAAAGCCAAAGTCGCTCGCCTTGCGCGGATAGGTGCTGGTGTCGCCGTGGGTCATGGCGAGGCCACCTCCCACCAGCACGTTGAAGCCCACCAGCTTGCCGTGATCACTAATGGCCACGAAGTTGAGATCGTTGGCGTGGATGTCCACATCGTTGTGAGGCGGGATCACCACGGTCGTCTTGAATTTGCGTGGCAGGTAGTTGGAACCCAGGATCGGCTCCTCATCCTGCCCCAGTTTTTCACCGTCCAGCCAGATCTCCACGTAGGCACGGGTCTTGGGCAGCAGGTGCTCGGAAATCTTCTTGGCCCACTCGTAGGCTTCCTGATGCAGCTCGGACTCCACCGGGTTGCTGGTGCAGAGCACGTTGCGGTTCACGTCGCCAGCGGTGGCGATACTGTCGATACCGGTACTGTTGAGAGTCTGGTGCATCAGCTTGATGTCGCGCTTCAATACTCCGTGAAACTGGAAGGTCTGCCGGGTGGTGAGACGGATACTGCCATAGAGGGTATTCTCTTCGGCGAACTTGTCGATCACCTGCCACTGAGCCGGAGTAATGATGCCGCCGGGCAGACGGGCACGCAGCATGACGTTATGCAGCGGCTCCAGCTTCTGCGCCGCGCGCTCCGGGCGGATATCGCGGTCATCCTGCTGGTACATGCCGTGAAAGCGGATCAGCTGGAAGTTGTCGCCGTTGAAGCCGCCGGTGAGCGGGTCCTGCAGATCCTGTTCTATGGTGCCGCGCAGGAAATTGCTCTCGCGCTTGAGGCGCTCGTTGTCGGCCAGCGGTCCTTCGACCGGTCCCGCTTTGGGGTGAGAAAGAGGTTGTTTGCTCATCAATAGACATCCCTTTGATAACGTTTGGCACGACGCAATTCGCTCAAATACTCTTCTGCTTCCTCACGGCTCTTGTGACCGTGTTCGGCAATCACATCCAGCAGGGCCTCCTGCACATCCTTGGCCATCTTGTTGGCGTCACCACACACATAGAAGTGAGCGCCTGCTTCCAGCCACTGATAGAGCTCCTGGCCCGCTTCGCGCAGGCGGTCCTGCACATAAATCTTGTGGGCCTGATCCCGGCTGAAGGCCAGCGAGATCTTCGACAGTAGCCCCGATTTCACATAACGCTGCCACTCCACCTGATAGAGGAAATCCTGGGTAAAGTGCGGGTTGCCGAAGAACAGCCAGTTCTTGCCCGAGGCCCCGATGGCTTCCCGCTCCTGCATAAAGGCGCGGAACGGGGCGATGCCGGTGCCCGGGCCCACCATGATGACGGGGGTATCGGGATTGGCGGGCAGGCGGAAGTTGTCGTTGTGCTCGACAAACACCCGTACCTCGGCGCCCTCTTCAAGGCGATCAGCGAGGAACGAAGAGGCGCCACCACTGCGCACCGTGCCGTCCTCTTGCGGATAGCGCACCACCCCGACGGTCAGGTGCACCTCCTCTTCCACTTCGCGCTGGCTTGATGCGATGGAGTAGAGGCGCGGGGTTAGGGGGCGCAGCAGGCCGATGAGCTGCTCGGCCGTGAGTGCGGTCGGGAAGCGCTTCAGTACATCCACAATCTGGGCTGAAGCGACCAGCGTATTGACCTGGGCCTTGTCGCCCGCCAGATCTTTCAGCGCTGCGTTGTCTGCGATCTCGGCAAGACCTGTGATAAAGCCGCCGAGCAGCCGGGTCAGTTCGAAGTGACCTAGCAGTGCGGCGCGCAAGGTGCCGTGGGCCGTGGCTTCATCGCCGGAGAGGCCGGTCAGGGCCAGCACTTCGCCCACCAGTTCGGCATCGTTGTCGAACCAGACGCCGAGGGCATCACCGGGTTGATAGGTGAGGCCGGAGTCGGCCAGATTGATCTCGATATGGCGGATATCCTTGGTGGAATCCCGGCCGGTGATCTTCTGATTGACCGACAGGCGGGCAGGGAAGGGGTTCTCCTTGCTGTATTGGCTGTGGCCAACCGCCTGCTGCACCGCGCTTGCCACGCTGCTGGCTGCGCCAGTGGTGAGGGTCGCGGCAATGGCGTTGATTGCCTGCTCGCCCCAGCTCCTGGCGGCATCCTGATAATCCACATCGAGGCTGACGAGCTCATGAATGCGCTCAGCCCCCGCTTTGGCGAGGAAGTCGTCAAAATCTTTGCCGGTCTGGCAGAAAAATTCGTAGGAGCTGTCACCCAGCCCCAGCACGGCGAACTTGAGGCCCTCGAGTTTGCCTATCTTGCCTTTCTTCAGCTGGTCGTGGAGGTCGACGGCGCTCTCTGGCGGTTCACCCTCCCCGTAAGTACTCACTATCACCAGCAGGTGGCTCTCCTTCTTGAGCTGCTTGGGTTTGTAGTCTGCCATCGACGCGAGGGTGACGGGCAGGCCACGGGCCTCGGCCTGCGCCTTGATGGCGCTGGCGACACCTTTGGCGTTGCCGGTCTGGGAGCCGTAGAGAATGGTCAGGCTGCCACTGGGCGCAGCCACGGCCGAACCGGTCACGGCAGGCTGCAAGCCGGTCTGGGAGAGCCCGTAGAGATAACCGCTCACCCAGGCCAGTTGCTGGGTGTTAAGGGTCGATAGCGCCTGGCTCAGCTGTCGCTGCTGCTCGTCGGAGAGGGGAGTCAGGTTGATCAGGGAGTCCTTCAATTGCATCACACACGTCTTCCATGGTCTGAGTTGTGGTCAGGTTAAGGGGTGTGATGGATAGCAACAAAGAATAAAAATATAACCTTTATTCCATTATTGCATTTAGAAAGGTATGCAGTGGCAAACGGGATAAAAAAACGCCCCGCAGTGGCGGGGCGTTTTCAAGCTATCGCGCTCGGGATGGATCCCGGCGGGCATGAACCTTACTTCTGCGGACGCAGAGCCGGGAACAGGATGACGTCGCGGATGGTGTGGCTGTTGGTGAACAGCATCACCAGACGGTCGATACCGATACCCTGACCGGCAGTCGGCGGCAGACCGTGCTCCAGCGCGGTAACGAAGTCGGCGTCGTAGAACATGGCTTCGTCATCGCCAGCGGCTTTCTGGTCAACCTGAGCCTGGAAACGCTCGGCCTGATCTTCTGCATCGTTCAGCTCGGAGAAGCCGTTGGCCAGCTCGCGGCCACCGATGAAGAATTCGAAACGGTCGGTTACGTCCGGGTTCACGTCGTTGCGGCGGGCCAGCGGAGAAACGGCAGCCGGGTACTCGGTGATGAAGGTTGGTTGCAGCAGCATGTGTTCAACGGTCTCTTCGAAGATCGCGGTGATCACGTGGCCCAGTTCCCAGCTCTTCATCAGCTCGATCTTCAGGCGCTTGGCGACGGCAGTCGCCTTCTCCAGAGTGGCCAGATCGTCACGGGTGACATCCGGGTTGTACTTCAGGATGGAGTCAACCATGGAGAGGCGCTGGAACGGCTGACCGAAATCGATGGTCAGACCCTCTTCGCCCTCTTTGGCGTAACGGATCTTGGTGTCGCCCAGAATGTCCTGTGCCAGAGTGCGCAGCATCTCTTCGGTCAGGTCCATCAGGTCGATGTAGTCGGCGTAGGCCATATAGAACTCGAGCATGGTGAACTCGGGGTTATGGCGAACGGAGATACCTTCGTTACGGAAGTTGCGGTTGATCTCGTAGACACGCTCGAAACCACCAACCACCAGACGCTTCAGATAGAGCTCCGGAGCGATACGCAGGTACATGTCGATGTCCAGCGCATTGTGGTGGGTGATGAACGGACGGGCAGAAGCGCCACCCGGGATGACTTGCATCATGGGGGTTTCCACTTCCATGAAACGCTTGTCGTTCAGGAACTTGCGGATACCGGCAACCACTTTGGTACGGGTTACGAAGGTCTTGCGGGACTCTTCGTTGGCGATCAGGTCCAGATAACGCTGACGGCAGCGAGCTTCCTGGTCGGTCAGACCCTTGTGCTTCTCGGGCAGCGGACGCAGCGCCTTGGTCAGCAGACGGATGTCGGAGACATGGATGGAGAGTTCACCGGTCTGGGTTTTGAACAGAGTACCTTCGACACCCACGATGTCGCCCAGATCCCACTTCTTGAACTGCTCGTTGTAGAAACCTTCCGGCAGGTCGTCGCGAGTGACGTAGACCTGGATCTTGCCGGCCATGTCCTGCAGGGTGGCGAAAGAAGCCTTGCCCATGATCCGGCGGGTCATGATGCGACCGGCAATCTTCACCCGTTTACCCAGGCTCGTCAGCTCCTCGGCGCTCTTGTCGCCAAACTCTGCCTGCAGATCGCCGGAGAGGCTGTCACGACGGAAGTCGTTGGGGAAAGGATTGCCCTGGGCGCGCAGGGCGGCCAGCTTGGAACGACGCTCAGTCATCTCGTTGTTGAGTTCGAGTGTTTGATCGACTTCCGGAGTGATGGTTTGTTCAGACATGGTGATTCCTGCTTGTTTACAGACCTGATTTCAGGCTGGCTTCGATAAACTTGTCCAAGTCACCGTCGAGCACCGATTGGGTATTACGGGTTTCGACGCCGGTGCGCAGATCCTTGATACGGGAGTCATCCAGCACATAGGAACGGATCTGGCTGCCCCATCCGATATCGGACTTGGTCTCTTCCAGGGCTTGTTTTTCGGCATTCTGCTTCTGAATTTCCAGCTCGTAGAGCTTGGCTTTCAGCTGCTTCATACACTGGTCTTTGTTTTTGTGCTGGGATCGGTCGTTCTGGCACTGTACCACGACACCGGTCGGGACGTGGGTAATACGCACCGCGGATTCGGTACGGTTAACGTGCTGCCCACCGGCACCGGAGGCGCGGTAGACGTCGATACGCAGGTCGGCGGGGTTGATATCGATTTCGATATCGTCGTCGATCTCCGGGTAAACGAACACAGAACAGAAGGAGGTGTGACGGCGGCCGCCCGAGTCGAACGGGGACTTGCGTACCAGACGGTGCACGCCGGTTTCAGTACGCAGCCAGCCGAAGGCATATTCGCCGGTGAACTTGATGGTGGCGGACTTGATGCCGGCCACGTCGCCCTCGGAGCATTCAATCAGCTCGGGCTTGTAACCGTGGGCATCGCCCCAGCGCAGATACATGCGCAGCACCATGTTGGCCCAATCCTGTGCTTCGGTACCACCGGAGCCGGATTGAATATCGATATAGCAGTCGGAGCCGTCGTGCTGGCCGGAGAACATGCGGCGGAACTCGAGGTCCACCAGCTTGGCTTCCAGCTGTTCGGATTCGGCGATGGCTTCGTTGAAGGTCTCTTCGTCTTCCCCTTCGACGGCCAGGCTGACCAGCATTTCGACATCGTCAACACCCTGGGTCAGGGTGTCGATGGTGCCGACTACGTTTTCCAGCGCTACGCGCTCTTTGCCCAGCGCCTGTGCGCGCTCAGGTTCATTCCATACATCCGGCTGTTCCAGCTCGGCATTGACCTCTTCCAGACGCTCTTTCTTGGCGTCATAGTCAAAGGTACCCCCTAAGAAGCTCGGTCCGCTCAGACAGCTCCTTAAGTTTATTTAAAACGGGATTAACTTCGAACATCGTGAAAACTCTCAGGATCGATGTGATTTGAAAACGGGTCATTCTAGCCAATTGTGGAAGGAATAAACAGGGTTGCCTGAGTTTACGCGCGCCAGGTGAGCAATTTCTGATGCAGTTTTCCGCGCATCAGGAGAAAATATCGCCCGTCGATCCATTTTCCTGTTCAGTTTTGGAGCAGGGGGTCGCTAATGACTACTAGCGTTCGGTGTACATACGAGATAACTGCTTCCTAACCTCATATAAGAAGAACAGATGATGAAAAACCTATCACTCAAACAGAAGATACTGTTGTCGGTGGTGATTGCCCTTTCGTTGGTGATCCTGATGCTCTCTTGGCAGAGCTATAGCAGCCAGAAAAACCTGTTGCTGCAGGGCAGCCAGGAGCAGGTTCAGCGTCTTGGCAACCAGCAGGCCACCAGCGTCAGCGACTGGCTCGCAGCCCGCCGCGACGTCATTCAGGCGCTGGGCAGCAAGGCGGGAGCCGAGCCCCTCAACGCCCTGCAACAGGCCCAGGTTTCCGGCCGCTTCCAGCTCACCTATTTTGGCGAGAGCAGCGGCAAGATGAACGACTCCGACCCCTCCATCAACCGCAGTGGCTATGATCCGCGCTCCCGTGGCTGGTATCAGGAAGCCATGGCCAAGGGCGGTCTCATTGTGACCAAACCCTATCTGGATGTGGCCTACAACATCATGGTGGTGACCCTGGCCCAGCCGGCGCAGGGTGGCGTAGTGGGGGGCGACCTCTCCATCGCCTCGCTGGTGGACGACGTTACCAAGATGAAACTGCCGGCTGACGGCTTTGCCATCATGATGCACAAGGATGGTACCGTCATCGCCTACAAGGATGCCGCCAAGGCGATGAAGCCGGCCACCGAGATCGACAACGATCTGACCAATGCCCTGATCGAACAGAGCAAGGCGAGTCAGGGGCTGGTGCCTGCCTACTTCGAAAACGAAGGGCGTGACAAGCTGCTGTGGGCGACCGACATTCCCGATACTGACTGGGAGCTGGTACTGGTGCTGGACAAGGATACCCTTGAGGCGCCGCTCTCCTCCCTGCTGATGACCCAGCTCGGTCTGGCGCTGCTGGTGCTGGTGGGCAGCATCCTCGCCATCTCCTGGCTGGTCAGCATGCTGCTTGGCCCGCTCAGCAAGGTATCCCAGGCACTGGCTCGCATCGCAGATGGTAACGGTGATCTGACCCAACGCATCAAGATCGACGCCAACGATGAAGTGGGCCAGCTGGCCAACAGCTTCAACCGCTTCGTCGGCAGCCAGCACCAGCTGATCGCCAATATCCGCCAGCTGGCCAACGAGCTGAACGCCGATGCCGAGCGCAGTCTGGTGACCAACCAGGCCGCCGTGGACGAGCTGCAGCGTCAGCAGCAGGAGGTGACCATGGTCGCCACTGCGGTCACCGAGATGGCGAGCGCCACCATGGAGATCGCCGGTAACGCCGAAAACACCGCCGCCGCCGCCCAGCAATCGACCATGAGCAGCGAACAGGGCAAGAAGCTGGTGCACAAGACTCGCGCCTCCATCAACAATCTGGCGCAAGAGGTGGGGCAGGCCACCGAGGTTATCGGCGAGCTGAGCCGTCATGCTCAGGCCATCTCCGGCATTCTCTCCACCATTCAGGGCATTGCCGAGCAGACCAACCTGCTGGCACTGAACGCAGCCATCGAAGCGGCTCGTGCCGGTGAGCAGGGTCGTGGCTTTGCCGTGGTGGCCGATGAGGTGCGGGTGCTCTCCAAGCGTACCCAGGACTCCACCCAGGAGATCCACGCTACCATCGAGACCCTGCAGCAGACCACAGCCCGTGCGGTGAGCCTGATGCAGACCAGTCAGGGGCTGGCGGACAACAGCGTACAGGATGCCGATGCTGCTGCCGCTGCGCTGGAGGAGATCACCCAGGCCGTATCGCTTATCTCCGACATGGCTGGCCAGATCGCCACTGCCGCCGAGGAGCAGACTCAGGTCACCGGCGAAATCACCCAGAACACCACCGCCATCAAGGATGTGAGTGACGAGATCACCGCCGCTGCGATGCGCGATCTGGATCAGGCAGAGAGCCTCAAGGGGCGGGCAACCGACCTCAACAAACAGGTCTCGACTTTTATCCTGTAAGTTCTGAAGCGCGGCGAGCACGGCCGCCCGAGAAAGCCCCGCACTCTGCCGAGTGCGGGGCTTTTTATTTATCTATCTCGCAGGAATGACCGAATGAATGAGGTGCAGAAAGAGTGACGAGCCGAGGTCGCCCGCGCGCAGAAATGGCAGAGCCCACCAAAGGTGGGCTCTGTTCTTATACGTCTGACAGGAAGGGGTATTAGAGGAATGGCATCGCCATAAACAGCTTGATCACCATGGCGTTGATGATGTCGATAAAGAAGGCGCCCACCATGGGCACCACCAGAAACGCCAGGTGGGAGGGGCCGAAGCGCTGGGTGATAGCCTGCATATTGGCAATCGCGGTCGGGGTGGCACCCAGACCAAAGCCGCAGTGACCCGCCGCCAGCACGGCTGCATCGTAATTTTTGCCCATGACCCGGAAGGTGACGAAGATGGCGTAGAGTGCCATCGCCACGGTCTGGGCGGCCAGCAGGATGAAGATGGGCAGCGCCAGGCTGGCCAGATCCCACAGTTTCAGGCTCATCAGTGCCATCGCCAGGAACAGTGACAGGCTGACGTTGCCCAGCAACGATACTTCGCGATCGCTCACCTCATGCCAGTTGAAGAGGGTGAGCAGGTTGCGCAGCAACACGCCGACAAACAGCACGCAGACGAAGATGGGCAGCTCCAGCGCACTCCCCTTGAGGTAGGCGGAGAGCAGCTCGCCCCCTTTCAGGCTGATGGCGATAAGGGCCAGAGTCTCGATCAGGCTGAAGGTAGTCAGCGGGCGCTCCATATCGGGCATCTCGAAGCCCTGCGGCGCGTCGTCGCGGTTGTGCTCCTCACCGGGCACCTCCACTTTTTTGACCAGATAGCGGGCTACCGGGCCACCGATCAGACCACCCAGCACCAGACCAAAGGTAGCGCAGGCGATGGCCAGCTCGGCGGCAGATTGCACCCCGTACTTCTCGGAGAAGGTGGCGCTCCAGGCCGCCCCGGTACCGTGTCCGCCGGAGAGGGTGATGGAGCCGGCCAGCAGTCCCATGTGGGGATCAAGGCCCAGCATGGTGGCCAGCGTGACCCCCAGACCATTTTGCACCAGCAGCAGGCCGGTGACCACCATCAGAAAGGTGACCACCGCCTTGCCGCCGCGTTTCAGGCTGGCGAGATCGGCAGAGAGACCGATGGAGGCGAAAAATGCCAGCATCAGCGGGGTTTGCAGGCTGGTATCGAATTGCAGCTCCAGCTGCATGGTAGAGCGCAGCAGCAGCAGGATCAGGGCAACGACCAGACCGCCTGCAACCGGTTTGGGGATGTTGAAGGTGCGCAGCAGTCCGACCCGGGTGACCAGCATGCGGCCAAGCAGCAGGACCAGAGTGGCAGCGACCAGGGTTGCGTAGGAATCAAGTTGTAACATTCAGTACTCCCATGTTGATTGGCTGTGCCTTCGGGGTGAAGACTCACAGATTCAGCCGGGATAAAAACAGTGTGGCTTAATGTGCCAGCAAAGAAGGGGAAACATCTCCCCGCCCCAGCAAATATGGGGCTTGTGCGGGCCTGAAATGCTCAGGCATCCAGATGAGATTTTAGTAAAATCCGGCGGATTGTAGCAAAAAGCATCGTTTAATTCCATCTTTGTCGTATTAATGCTCGTTTTAGTGTCTTATTGTGAAATTTAACACCATTGAGGTATGGCAACTAAACGCCGAAAAGGCGCAGAGAACGGCTGTCATTTGAGGCGTCAGTCTCTATAATTCGCCGGTTTCCAGCCCGCGGCGGAAACGGACGGGATCCGAGCAGCCGGTTCGCCCCGCATGGTTTATCATTCGCGGGTTTTCGGCCCACAGAGAGGAGAGGGTGTGAAGAAGTCCATCTACATCGCCTACACAGGCGGCACCATAGGGATGCAGCGTTCCGACCACGGTTATGTGCCGATGGCGGGCTTTATGGAAGACTGTCTGGCGCGGATGCCCGAGTTCCATCGTCCCGAGATGCCGGATTACCATATCCACGAATATGCCCCTCTCATCGACTCCTCCGACATGACCCCGGCGGACTGGCAGCGCATCGCCGAGGATATTCGCGACAACTACGACAAGTACGACGGTTTCGTCATTCTGCACGGCACCGACACCATGTCGTTCACCGCCTCGGCGCTCTCCTTCATGCTGGAAGATCTGCACAAACCGGTCATCATCACCGGCTCCCAGATCCCGCTCGCCGAGCTGCGCTCCGACGGTCAGCAGAACCTGCTCAACGCCCTCTACATCGCGGCCAACTACCCGATCCACGAGGTGACGCTGTTCTTCAACAACCAGCTCTATCGCGGCAACCGCAGCAAGAAGGTGCACGCCGATGGCTTCCACGCCTTCGATTCGCCCAACTATCCGCCGCTGCTCAACGCCGGGATCGCGATTTCGCTGGAAGCGGGCGAGCTGGGCGTGCCCTCCGAGCGCCCGCTGGTGCTGCACGACATCACCCCCCAGCCGATCGGCGTGGTGACCCTCTATCCGGGTATCTCCAGCGAGGTGATCGCCAACATCCTGCAACAGCCGGTGAAGGCGCTGATCCTGCTCTCGTTCGGGGTCGGCAATGCGCCGCAGAACCCGGCCATGCTGGCGCTGCTCTCCGAGGCTTCCGCTCGCGGCGTCATCATCGTCAACCTGAGCCAGTGCCTGCACGGCAAGGTCAACATGGGCGGCTATGCCACCGGCAATGCTCTGTCGCGGGCCGGGGTCATCTCGGGCTTTGACATGACCGCTGAGGCGGCGCTCACCAAGTTGCACTTCCTGCTGAGCCAGGACTTGCCCTCCCACCGCATTCGCGAGCTGATGCAGCAGTCGCTGCGCGGGGAGCTGACTCCCTGAGCGTTGCGGCCCTCACCCTAGCCCTCTCCCGGCGGGAGAGGGGATAGATCGAGGTGCTGTTGGCCACGAGGCTTGCCATGAAGCTCGCCGGCTGGTGGCCCGCTCACTGTCCGCAGGTACGAGCCTGCTCCCTTCTCCCCTGGCGGGAGAAGGGTTGGGGATGAGTCATCCTGCATAGATAGGAAAAAAGAGGGGAGCCATTATGGCTCCCCTCTCTGTTGTGGCCGCCGCAAGCGGCCTGCCGGGTCAGGCTCAGTGGTTGAGGTCGACCCGAACGATCTCTTCCTCGTCGCGATACTGACGCTTGAGCTCGCTCTTGCTCTTCATCACGATCTCGCCGTCACGACCGATGTTCATGTGCTCCGGGTTGTCGAGATGCATCGCCTGCCAGGCCATCACGGCTTGCAGCGACGTGGCCTTCTGCTCGTCGGTGAGGGGCTTGCCATCGGGCCACTTGCCCAGCTCGACTGCGGTCCTGAGCCGCTCGTACACCTCTGCGGGCATCTGCCTGATTGCTTGCAAAAACTCACCCTGTTGAAACGACATCCAGCCTTCTCCTTGAACTATTGAGCCATAAACTTCGGGGTCAGCCCGGCAGATCCTGGCGGGCCATGCAGGTAGACCCTGGCGGTCTATGCCGGCAGATCCTGGCGGACTATGCCGGCAGATCCTGGCGGACTACGCCAGCCATCTGCTCCATCACCCGCACTACCTGACAACTGTACCCGAACTCGTTGTCATACCATACGTAGAGCACACAGTGATCCCCCTCGGCGATGGTCGCCTGGGAGTCGACGATGCCCGCATAACGGGAACCCACCATGTCGGAGGAGACCAGCTCGGTACTGGCGCTGAAGTCGATCTGGCGATGGAGGGCCGAGCTTAGCGCCATCTGTTGCAGATAGGCGTTGAGGCTCTCCCGATCGGTGGCCTGCTCCAGCGACAGATTGATGATGGCCAGCGAGACGTTGGGGGTCGGTACCCGGATGGCGTTGCCGGTCAGCTTGCCCTTGAGCTCGGGCAGCGCCTTGGCCACGGCTTTGGCGGCGCCGGTGCTGGTCATCACCATGTTGAGGGCGGCGCTGCGACCGCGGCGCTCCCCCTTGTGATAGTTGTCGATGAGGTTCTGATCGTTGGTGTAGGAGTGGACCGTCTCCACGTGGCCATGGCGGATGCCGTACCGCTCCTGCATCACCTTGAGCACTGGAGTGATGGCGTTGGTGGTGCAGGAGGCGGCGGAGATGATTCTGTCATCCGGCCCGATGACCTCATGGTTCACCCCGAACACCACGTTCTTCATCTCCCCCTTGCCGGGAGCCGTCAGCAGCACCTTGCCGGCACCGCGTGCTTTCAGGTGCTCGGAGAGACCCGCCTCGTCACGCCAGACCCCGGTGTTGTCGACGATCAGCGCATCGTGAATGCCGTAGGCGGTGTAGTCGATATCGGCCGGACTGTTGGCGTAGATCACCTGAATAAAGGTGCCGTTGGCGATGATGGCGCTGCGCTCCACATCCACCTCGATGGAGCCGTTGAAGGGGCCATGTACCGAGTCGCGGCGCAGCAGGCTGGCGCGTTTCTCCAGATCCCCATCGCGACCACCACGTACCACGATGGCGCGCAGGCGCAGTGGATTGGCGGCGCCGGTGCGCTCGATGAGCAGGCGGGCCAGCAGGCGGCCGATGCGGCCAA
>NZ_CAWNWX010000114.1:0-47647 GCF_963878195.1 Aeromonas sp. HMWF016 | reverse complement strand
GTCCTCGATCCCCGCCTCATCCTGATGATCCTGCCAGTAACCGACCGCCAGCTTGCCAAGGTCTACCTCGGCGGCGGTGGGTTTGAGGGCAACGATGGCCTGGAGCAGGGGGAAGCTTTGCTGGATGGGGAGGGGGGCGCCCTGGTGGCGGCGAACGACCCGGTGGGCCTTGAGGATATCGATGGTGGAGGCGTTTTGCAGCGGGCGGCCGTAGAGGGTGATCTCGACCCCTTGTTGTCGGTAGAGGCGACCAATCAAGGGCTGCATGGCTTCGGCGAGCTCCTGGCTCTCCTGCCACGTTTGCAGATAGTGCTCGTGGGTCATTGACCAGATCCTTTATTTCACGTTGTTGGTGCAAATAGAAAATTCGTCGAATGCAGATCAGTGTAGGGGTGTCGATTTCGTTATAGTATTCTGCAATCGCGGCCTTATACGGCGCGCGCATTGTAATGGATATGTAACCGGTTTGCTAGCCGAAGGTGGCCACATAAGGCTCCAGTTGTTGCCAGTCACTGTTATCAACCAGATGTGAGCCATGATCCCCACAGCCCTGCGACAACCGCTCTTTATCCTCTCGGCCGGCCTTGCCGTCGCCGGTTGCGATAACGATCGGCTCCACACCATCTGCAGCAATCACCCCGAGCTCTGTCAGGATCTGGTGGACGACGGCTGGTGCCGCTACGAGCGCACCGATGTCATCCGCAGCCGCTTCTACCTGCAAGAGGAGCAGAGCGATCGCCGCAGCTACGAGCTGATGCGCAGTCTGGAGCGTTACATCAAGTGCGCCGAGCACTCCACCAACATCGAGTACAAGCGGGCCCGCGAGCAGAAGAGTCCACGGGTAGAGGGGATGCTGGCCGCCGGCGATCAGCTGGCCCGGCTCGATACGGCGACCCGCAACTCGCAGGATCCCTACCTGCTGCTCTGGCACTGGACCAACAACAGTGACGAGCGGGCTCGCCAGCTGTTTCTGGCGCAGGAGGGGGGCAAGGGGCTGGAAGAGCCCGACCTGCAGCTGGTGCTGGCCGGCATTTATGCCAAGAGCGAGCCGGACAAGGCCATCGTCATCCTGCACCACGGCCTCTCCCTCTATCGCGAGGGGGAGCCGCTCAACAGCCGTCTGCTTACCTCCCTCAGCACCCTCTACATGGGCCAGAAGCAGTATGAGCAGGCCTATCTGTGGGGCAAGGTGAGCGAAGCCTTCCCGAACAACCCCGAGGTCTCCGCCAAGCGTTTTGGCCTCTACTACAGCCTGAGCAAGCCCCGTCAGGATGCCCTCGATGCCCAGGCGGCCGAGATCGTCCGGCAACTGCAAGGCGGCAGCTACCGACCCTGAGGAGATGATGAGCAACCCATCCGGGGCCAGCGTCTGGCCCGAGCCCTTTGACCTCTCGTTTGTACACGGCGAGATAACCACCAATGGCCGCACCCTGGAGCGCCTCACGGTGCGCGCCGTGGTGCCCCGTGGCGACGAGCTGCTGCTGGTTCACTCCCGGGTCAACGGCGATCTGATGTTCCCCGGGGGCGGCATTGAAGCGGGGGAGAGCCACCATGTGGCGCTCGCTCGCGAGCTGCTGGAGGAGTGCGGTGCCGAGCTGCGGGAAGTGGGGGGCCTGCTTGGCGAGACCCGTGAATATCGTGCCGCCCGCGAGCCGGGGTTCGATGCCTACTGTATCCGCTCGCTCTACTACTTGTGCCGGATTGGCGATCAGCTGGTGGCCCCGCAGCCGCAGCCCTACGAGATCCGCCTTGGCTTCGTGCCCGGCTGGTTTGCTCTCGACGAAGCGTTGCAGACCAACAAGACCCAGCTGGCGGGGCCCTGTCCCCAGTGGACGGCGCGGGAGACCCGGGTGCTGGCCCAGTTGCAACGCTGGCATCAGCAGGGGATCTTCGACCACGGCTACTGAAGTAGATCAAGCCGCAACGGTCAGTGACACCAACAAAAAGAGCGCCAATGGGCGCTCTTTTTTTCATTGCGAGGGTGGCGGTTGCTGGGCCACTCTGTCGTACGAGATCATTTGACCTCTTCGCCCTTGGCTTGCAGATCAGCATGGTAGGAGGAGCGAACGAAAGGACCGCAGGCAGCGTGGGTAAAGCCCAGCTCCATGGCGACATCTTTCAGCTCGTCAAACTCTGCTGGCGGCACGTAGCGCTTGACCGGCAGGTGGTGGCGGCTCGGCTGCAGATATTGACCCAGGGTCAGCATGTTGACGCCGTGGGCGCGCAGATCCTTGAGCACCTCGACGATCTCTTCGTTGGTCTCGCCAAGGCCCATCATCAGACCGGACTTGGTCGGCACGTGGGGGTGCATCTCCTTGATGCGGCGCAGCAGCTCCAGCGACCACTTGTAGTCGGCGCCCGGGCGGGCGACGCGATACATGCGCGGCGCGGTTTCCAGGTTGTGGTTGAAGACGTCCGGCGGGGTCTCGCGGAACACCTCCAGCGCTTGCTCCATCCGGCCACGGAAGTCCGGGGTCAGGATCTCGATGCGGGTCTGCGGGCTGTGCTCGCGGATCTCGCGGATGCAGTCGGCGAAGTGCTGGGCACCGCCGTCGCGCAGATCGTCGCGATCCACCGAGGTGATCACCACATACTTGAGGTTCATCTCCTTGATGGTCAGCGCCAGCTTCTTCGGCTCTTCCGGATCGAGCGCCAGCGGGCGGCCGTGGGCCACGTCGCAGAAGGGGCAACGGCGGGTGCAGATGGCGCCCATGATCATGAAGGTGGCGGTGCCGTGGTTGAAACACTCCGCCAGATTGGGGCAGGAGGCCTCTTCACAGACCGAGTGCAGCTTGTTCTTGCGCAAGGTGCTCTTGATGTGTTCGATCTTCTGGCTGGAGGGGGGCAGCTTGATCCGCATCCAGTCCGGCTTGCGAAGGAGTTCTTCGTTGGGATCCGGCATGAATTTCACCGGGATCAGGGCCATCTTGTCGCCATCGCGCAGCTTGACGCCCGGCTCCATACGAACGGGTTTGCTCATGATTCACTCTCGGTGTTTGTTATTGTTTGATAGCCAATCAGGCGAGCCAGCTCGGCCACCAGAATGGATTGCGCCTCGGCCACGCTTTGCGGGCCGCCCAGGGCGCTGGTCTGGGTCATGGCCATGCCCGCATAGCCGCACGGATTGATGTGCAGGAAGGGGGTCATGTCCATGTTGATATTGAGGGCCAGCCCGTGGAACGAGCACCCCTTGCGGATGCGCAGCCCCAGCGAGGCCAGTTTTGCCTCCATGCCAAGGTCATTTTTCACATAGACCCCGGGGGCATCGGCCTTGGCATAGGCCTGGATATCGCTTTTGGCGAGGGTGTTGATGATGGCTGTCTCCAGAGCGGTCACCAGCTCGCGAACCGAGAATTTGCAGCGGCGGACATCCACCAGTACGTAGAGCACCAGCTGGCCCGGGCCGTGATAGGTCACCTGACCGCCGCGATCGCTCTGCACCACCGGGATATTGCCCGGATTGAGCAGGTGTTCGGCCTTGCCGGCCTGGCCCTGGGTGTAGACGGGATCGTGCTCGACCACCCAGAACTCGTCCGGGGTGTCGCTGGTGCGGTTGTCGGTGAAGGCTTTCATGGCGTCCCATACCGGCTGGTAGGGGCGGCGACCCAGCTGCCTGACAATCAGGCTGGACTGGGCGGGGATCTGGGATGACATGGCGTCCTCGCGGCGTGCTGCGGCCAAAAACAGTCGCCCCGCAGAACGGGGCGAGAGAGAAATTACAGTACGTATTTCACCAGCTCGATCTTGCCAAGGGCGTGGTACATCGCTTCGATGTGCTCTTTGCTCTGGGCAGTCACGGTCACGCGGACCGAGTGGTAGTTGCCCTTGGAGCTCGGCTGGACGGTCGGGCTGTAGGTGCCGGGGGCGTGCTGCTGCAGCACTTCAACCACCATTTCCGGCAGTGCCGGGTCGGCAACGCCGAGTACCTTGAACGGGAATTTGCAGGGAAACTCCAGCAGTTCATCAAACTTGGTATTCATTTACTCACCTTTTGCGTCATCACCGGGATGACTTCATCTTGGATGGCTAGTGGCCGATGGCCCGTGGAGGCCGCCATTTCAAGTCTATATGGGCACGGCTCATAACTATATGGGCGCTGCCCGGACCGGGATCAAGGCCAGGATCGGTCAGACAAGGATGGAAGTGCTGCTTTTTACCACAAATCAGGGTAAGGCGGAACCTGCAGTTTACAGGGTTATTCACTGCTTTTGTCTGTCACAGACAGCAGCGGCGCCTGTTGGCGCCGCTGTTTGGTGAGGATTGTGCGTTGGATTACTTGAACCAGCTGGTGACCAGCAGTACCAGGTAGTCCCACAGACGGCTCATCAAGCCACCTTCCTGCACCTCTTCCAGGGCTACCAGCGGCACCTGCTTGATCTCTTTGTCACCCTGTTTCAGGAACACGGTACCGACGCGCTGACCTTTGGCCAGCGGCGCTTTCAGCTCGCTGTCGAGCTGGAAGTCAGCCTTCAGGTTGTTGCCCTGACCGCGGGTGACCAGCACGGAGACATCTTTGTCGACGCCCAGTTTCACTTCCGGTTTGTCGCCCATCCAGATCTTCTGGGTGACTAGCTCGGTGCCTGCCTTGTACGGGGTCAGGCTCTGGAAGAAGCGGAAGCCGTAGGTGAGCAGTTTTTTGCTCTCGGCGGCGCGGGAGGCTTCGCTGCTGGCGCCCAGTACCACGGCGATCAGGCGCATGCCTTCGTTGTTGGTGGCAGAGGAGACCAGGTTATAGCCGACCTGGCTGACGTGGCCGGTCTTGATGCCGTCAACTTGCAGGGATTGATCCCACAGCAGGCGGTTGCGGTTGTGCTGGGTGATGCCGTTGAACACGAAGGATTTCTGGGAGTAGATCTTGTACTCCTCCGGCAGGTCGCGGATCAGCGCCTGACCCAGACGGGCCATATCGTGAGCGGTACTGTAGTGACCTTCCGCATCCAGACCGTGCGGGTTCATGAAGTGGCTGTCGTTCATGCCGAGCTTGGCGGCCCAGCTGTTCATCAGGCTGGCGAAGGAGTCGGTGCTGCCCGCCAGGAACTCGGCCATGGCGACGCAGGCGTCGTTGCCGGACTGGATGATGATGCCCTTGTTGAGATCATCGACGGAGACCTGCTTGCCCACCTCGATAAACATCTTGGAAGAGTCGGAGTAGTTCTTGGACCAGGCGTTCTGGCTGATGGTCACCATGTCGGTGCGCTTGATGTTCCCCTTCAGCAGCTCCTGGCCGATGATGTAGGAGGTCATCATCTTGGTCAGACTGGCAGGCGGCAGACGCTCTTCGGCGTTCTGCTCGGCCAGCACCTGACCTGAGTAGTAGTCGATCAGAATATGGGCCTTGGCGGAGATCTCCGGCGCGGCGGGAACCACCATGGGCATGGCATTCGGGGTCGGTGTCGGCACCGGCGTATTGGCCTGGGCGGTTACGCTGATCAGTGAGGCCAGAAGAACTGAACGGGCAAATTTGGACATCTTGAAATTCCTGCGAGCCAGATGGGGATAAAATGCGGGCCTAACTATACCAGATGCGCCCGCAGGTTATAGCCCGAGATGGCGATCAGAACTGGTTTTTTATCCATCACTCCCTGTCATCACGCCATAAAACGACGTGATGACAGTGAGTAAGCGGTTAGTCACATCCGCGGCAAAAGGGGGCGATCAGGGCACGATAAAGGCCTGTTCCAGCCCGCCCTGACGTACTTTTTCCAGCACACTTGCCTGCTGGTCGGCGGCGACCGGGCCAATCAGCACCCGGAAAATGGCGCCATGAGCATCGATTCGGTAGGGTACGCCGTAACGCTGGGTCATCACCTTGCCCATCGCCTCGGCCCGATCCCGGGAGCCGCTGGCCAGTACCTGGATCATCTTGCCATCATCACTGCTGGCAGGGGCTGCCGCCTTGGCCGGTGCCGCTTTGGCTGGCTTGGCGGCGGGTGCCTTGACGGGCGCCGCTTCTGCGGCCGGCGCAGCCATGGCGAGCTCGGTCGGTTGACCGATGAAGCCATCCTGTGACATCGCCTGAGGTGCAGCGGCGGCAGCCGGGGCGGTCGGCGTCATCTCGATGGGCTTCATCGGCTCCATGATCACCATCTGATCCGGGGTGTCGTTGATGAGTTCGAGCCGCACCCGCGCCTCGCCCCCCTCGATCATCTCGAGCTGTTTGGCGGCAGCGGGGGAGAGGTCGATGAGGCGACTGCTGTCAAACGGGCCGCGATCGTTGACCCGCACTATGGTCTCCAGCCCGTTGTCCAGATTGGTGACCCGCACGTAGCTGGGCAGCGGCAGGTTGCGGTGGGCGGCGCTGAACAGCTTGCTGTCCTGCACATCGCCGTTGGCGGTCTTCTGGCCATCGAGGGAGGGGGAGAGCCAGCTGGCAGTGCCCTCTTCGCTGTAGTGCTTGATATCGCGCCACACCTCGAATTTCTCCTGACCGCGCCAGTAGTCCCGGTTGCCGCTGGTGCTCAGGGGCTCGGGGCGCGGGATGGCGCCGGTGGCTTGCGGGATCTCGATAACGGGCGGTTTGCTGGCGGGCGGCAGATCGACCGGGGCGGACTGTTCCGGCTGGCTGCTACTGCAGGCGGCCAGCAACAAGCTCAGGCTGAGCGGGAGGAGTTTGTGACGAAGATGCATACGCTTCCTGAATGGCTTGGCTAAGTTGATACACCGCCATCGCGTAGAGCGGGCTGCGATTGTAGCGGGTGATCACATAAAAGTTATGCCGTGCGACCCAGTATTCCGGTCCATCGGCTTGATCAAATGCCAGTAACTTGACCGGCGTCTGCGGGGCCAGCGGCGTGGCGAGCTCAATCCCTGCCGCCGCCAGTTCTGACCACTGTTGTGTCAGCTCGGGCTCTCGCCTGAGCAGGGGATCAACCGCCATCAGCCCAATCTGGGCCGGCTCGACCACCGCTTCGCCCCAGCGCCACTGGTGGCTGGCGAAGTAGTTGGCCACGCTGCCGATGGCATCGGCCGGATTGGCGAAGAGATCCCGTTTGCCATCGCCGTCAAAATCGACGGCGTAGTGGCGATAGCTGGAGGGCATGAACTGCCCCATCCCCATGGCTCCGGCATAGGAGCCCTTGAGGGTATCGAGTTGCCACCCCTCCTCTTTGGCCAGCAATACCAGCTGGGCAAACTCCTTGGCAAAGAAGTCGCTGCGCTCTGGATAGTGAAACCCCAGGGTGTAGAGGCTGTCCAGCACCGGATGACGGCCCATCTGGCGACCGTAGAAGGTCTCGATGCCGATGATGGCGACGATAAGCGAGGCCGGTACCCGATAGGTCTGCTCGGCTCGCGCCAGCGTGGCGGCATGCTGCTGCCAGAACTGCAGGCCATCCCGGATGCGATCCGGGGTGACGAACAGCGGCCGGTAGCGGTGCCAGGGCTTGGCCTCCCACGGGCGGCTGATGGTGTCGAGCACCTCCTGCCTTAGCCGGGCGCTGGCCACCGCCGCCTGCAACTCCGCCAACGGCACCTGCTGCTGTTCGGCGAGCAGGGCGAGCCCGGCAGGTTCGACGGCCGCCTCTGCCGTAAGGGCAACGAGCGAGAGCAACAACCCAACCAGACGCATCAGGCAAGCAGTCTTCTATGAGTCTGGATGGACATCAGGATACCGAATCCGGCCATCAGGGTCACCATGGAGGTGCCGCCATAGCTCACCAGCGGCAGTGGCACCCCTACCACCGGCAGGATGCCGCTCACCATGCCCATGTTGACGAACACATAGACGAAGAAGGTGAGGGTGATGGCGCCACCCAGCAGCCGCTCGAAGCTGTTCTGGGCCTGCATCGAGATAAACAGGCAGCGGCTGATGACGTAGAGATAGAGCACCAGCAGCAGCGCCACCCCCACCAGACCGAACTCCTCGCTGAATACCGCGAAGATGAAGTCGGTGTGGCGCTCGGGCAGGAACTCGAGCTGAGACTGGGTGCCCTGCAGCCACCCCTTGCCAAAGACGCCGCCGGAGCCGATGGCAATCTTGGACTGGATGATGTGATAGCCGCGGCCGAGCGGGTCTTTCTCCGGGTCGATCAGCATCATGACCCGCTGGCGCTGATAGTCGTGCATCAGGAAGAACCAGAGCACCGGCATAAAGGCCGCGATCAGCAGCACCGCCAGTCCGATCAGCCACCAGCTGAGCCCCGCCAGGAAGATGACGAAGAAACCGGAGGCCGCCACCAGAATGGAGGTGCCAAGGTCGGGCTGGGCGGCAATCAGCAGGGTCGGCAGCAGCACCATGATGAGGGCTATCACCACGTGGCTGAGTTTGGGGGGCAGCGAGTGACGGCTGAGCCAGGCGGCCACCATGATGGGCATGGAGAGCTTCATCACCTCGGAGGGCTGGAACTTCATAAAGCCCAAGTCGAGCCAGCGCTGGGCCCCCTTGCCGATATGGCCGAATACGTCCACTGCGATGAGCAGCAGCACTACCCCGACAAACAGCGGCACCGACCAGCGGGCGTAGAGGGAAGGCGGCAGCTGGGCCATGCCGATCATCAGGGCGAAGGCGAGTCCGCCGCGCACCAGCTGGCGCACGATGGAGTCCATATCCTGGCCGGAGGCGGAGTAGAGCACCACCATGGAGAGGGCAACGACGGCCAGCAACCCCAGCAGCAGGGGCAGATCGATGTGCAGTTTGTACCAGATACTCTGCTGGCGGGCTGAATTACTCATTGGTTGCAACCTCACTCGGTTTGGACGGCTTTTCCGGTGCCGGTGGCAGTTGTGGTTCGGGCGGCAGCAGGAAGGCATCCATCATCTGGCGGGCGATGGGCGATGCGGCACGGCCGCCACCACCACCAATGGAGTTTTCCAGCACCAGCGCAACGACCGCCTTGGGGGCTTCAAAGGGGGCATAAGCGACGAATAGCGCATTGTCGCGATGTTCCGCCTTGACGGTTTTGATGTTGTAGACCTGGTTCTCTTTCAGACCGACCACCTGAGCGGTGCCAGACTTGCCGCCCGATGTATAGGGGGTATTGGCAAATGCGTGGCGACCACTCCCTTCCTTGCCTTGGTTCACCCGCCACATCCCCTCTTGTGCCACTTTCCAGAAGCTGTCGTTCTTGAGCTTGAGGGCGATGTTGGGGTTGACCGGGGCATCGACTACACCCGCTTGCGAGGCGGTGCTCTTAAGCAGGTGCGGGGTGACGTCGTGACCGTTCTGGGTCAGGATGCTGATCGCCTTGGCCAGCTGAAGCGGGGTGGCGCTCCAGTAGCCCTGACCGATACCGATGGAGATGGTGTCCCCCTGATACCAGGGCTGGCGCCAGCGAGCCATCTTCCAGTCGCGGGACGGCATGACCCCCTTGCTCTCCTCATAGAGGTCGACCCCGGTGTACTGACCGAAGCCGAACTTGGTCATGTAGCTGTGGATCTTGTCGATGCCGACCCGGTAGGCGAGATCGTAGAAGTAGGTATCGGCCGATACCTCGATGGCGCGATAGACATCGAGCCAGCCATGACCCCAGCGGCGCCAGTCGCGGAACTTCTTGGTGGTACCGGGAATAGAGAAGCTGGGGCCACCGAAGTAGCGATAGCCCGGGGTGATGGCCCCCTCGTTGAGGCCCATGATGGACATCATGGGTTTGACGGTGGAGGCGGGGGCATAGATCCCTTGCGTGGTACGGTTCACCAGCGGCCGCGCCGGATCGTTGAGCAGCGCCGAGTAGTTGGCGCCGGAAATACCGGTCACGAACAGGTTGGGGTCATAGCTCGGGCTCGACTCCATGGCCAGAATGGCGCCGGTCTTGGGATCCATCATCACGATGGCGCCACGCTGTCCGGCCAGCAACTGCTGGGCCTTGAGCTGCAGCCGCACATCGATGTTGAGGTAGATATCCTTGCCGGGAACAGGGGGCTGGAACTTGAGGGTACGGACAATCCGGCCGCGGTTGTTCACCTCGACCTCCTGATAGCCTGCCACGCCGTGCAGCTGATCCTCGTAATACTTCTCTACCCCCTGCTTGCCGATATCCTTGGTGGCTGCGTAGTTGGCGAGCTTGTCTTCCTTGTCGAGGCGCTCCACGTCGCGGGTGTTGATCTTGGCCACGTAGCCCAGCGCATGGGTGAGGGTGTCACCAAACGGGTAGTAGCGCTTGAGGTAAGCCTCGATGCTGGCACCCGGGTAGTTGTGCTGGTTGACCGAGAAGAGCGCCACCTGATATTCGGTCAGCTTCTCGTAGAGGGCGACCGGCTTGAAGCGGCGCTGGCGCTTCACTTCGGCCAGAAACTTCTCTTTTGTCCCCTCCGGCAGCCCCAGCAGGGCGACCAGCTCATCGGCGGTTTTGGCCAGATCCGGTGTCTCTTCGGGGACTATCTCCAGACTGTAGACGGGGCGGTTTTCCGCCAGCAGCACGCCGTTGGTGTCATAGATGAGGCCGCGCGGCGGCGCCACCGGCACCACCCGGATACGGTTGGAGTTGGAGCGGGTCTGGTAGGTGTCGTAGGACTCGACCTGCAGGTAATAGAGATTGCCCAGCAGCACCAGCATCAGCACGACGATGCCGATGTAGGCTACCAGGGTGCGCCGGAAGAACAGATTGCCCTCGGCACTGTGATCGCGCATCTCGATGCGTTGTTTCAGCATGCCTTTACCTCAGAACCATTGGGGCAATAACAGCAGGAGCGGCATTGTTCACTCTCTGTGATTCGCATGTGTGTCGGGGAGGGTGAGCCACATCCTGGCTCACTCCCTGTGATACGGGTGATTGGTGGTAATGCTCCAGGCACGGTAGAGGCTCTCGGCGACCAGTACCCGCACCAGCGGGTGGGGCAGGGTCAGCGGCGAGAGCGACCAGCTCTGCTCGGCGGCCGCCTTGCACTCCGGTGACAAGCCTTCCGGCCCGCCTACCAGCAGGGCGACATCGCGGCCATCGAGCTTCCACGCCTCGAGCTGGGTAGCCAGCTGCTCCGTGGTCCATGGCTTGCCCGGAATGTCGAGGGTGACTATGCGCGAGCGGCCAGCGGCAGCCAGCATGGCTTCCCCCTCTTTTTGCAGAATGCGGGGAATATCGGCATTTTTGCCCCGTTTGCCGGCGCCAATCTCCACCAGCTCGAACGGCATATCTTTCGGGAAGCGGCGGCGATACTCTTCAAAGCCATGCTCTACCCAGGCGGGCATCTTGGTGCCCACCGCGATCAACTGAATCTTCATGTCGGTACTTTGCTGCTCTCGTTATTGCGTGTTCACTTGAGCGGCACCGCCCCACAGTTTTTCCAGCTGGTAGAAGTCACGATGTTCATCCTGCATCACATGCACGATCACCGATCCCATATCTACCAGTACCCACTCTCCGCTCAGCTCGCCTTCCACGCTCAGCAGGTCTAGCCCGGCATGGCGGGCTTCACTGGCCAGATGGTTGGCGATGGCGCAGACGTGACGGTTGGAGTTGCCGGAGCAGACGATCATGGTGTCAGTGATGCTGGATTTGCCGCGCACATCGAGGGTGATGATATCGCGGCCTTTCATGTCATCAATCTTGTCGATGATAAAGGCGTGAAGTTCTTGGCCTTGCAATGAGTCTCTCCTGTATTCCGGCGCCTGACAGCGTGAGGGCGGCGGATTATATCATGGTCACTCCCGTTTCCTACCGGAACGGGACAGCTGGGGAGTCTTACCGGCAGATGGCGCGGTAGAGCCCCTGTTGATCAATATAGTGCGCAACCGGCTCGGGCAAGAGGTAGCGGGGATCTTCTCCCGCCGCCAGCAGCTTGCGCAGCCGGGTGGCAGACAATTCAATGGGTTGGTTGCTGGCCAACCAGATATAGCCTGCCCGTTGCCGGTGCAGGGCGGCTACCTCTTTGACCTGATGACGGGCCAGCAGTTCAGCCAGTTCGGCCGGATAATCGGGTTGCCAGCCGGGGCGGGTACTTACCACCAGATGGGCGTAGTCGAGCAGTTCCCGCCAGCGGTGCCAGCCGGGCAGGCCAAGCAGCGAGTCCATCCCCATCAAAAAGCAGAGCGGCGTATCGGGCAGCTCCTGACGCAGCGCGATCAGGGTATCGATGGTGTAGGAGGGCTTGTCGCGCCAAAGCTCGCGCTCATCCACCACGAAGTGGCGGTTCTCTGCCGCCGCCAGCCTGACCATGGCCAGACGCTGCTCGCTGGAGCAGTGCGGGTTGGCGCGGTGGGGCGGTATATGGTTCGGGATCAGCCGTACTTCGGCCAGACCAATGGCATCACGCGCCTCGATGGCGGGGCGCAGATGGCCGATATGGATGGGATCGAATGTGCCCCCCAGCAGACCAATAGGCGCCTTCAGCATGGCGTACTCTCCATCGCCAGCGGCAGGGGCGTGCCGTCACGAAAGCCGAGGGCTATGGTCTGCAGCATCAGCCAGGCTTGCTCGGTATCGAAGCGGCGCTGGGCGTCATCCAGCTGCGCCATCAGCTGCCACAGTTGCTGCAGCTTGGCGAAGGGGAGCCGGGTCAGTGCCTGTTGAATGAGCTGCTGGCGGCTCTGCCAGATGCGCAGGCGGCTAAAGTGTTCCCCCAGCGGCTGGCCGTTGCGCATCGCCAGCGACAGTTCGGTCAGCTGCTCCAGCTCGCGGCAGAGGGTCCATGCCAGCATCCCCGGCTCGGTGCCTTCGGCCCGAAGTGCCGCCAGAATGCGCTGGGCCCGGTTCACTTTTCCTTCCAGCAGGGTATCGACCAGCTGGAACGGGGTGAAGTGGGCGTGGCGGATGATGGTCTCCTGCAGATAGGTGACGCTGATGGGCTGGGGCGGCGAGAGCAGGGTCAGCTTCTCGATCTCCTGACTCGCGGCCAGCAGGTTGCCCTCGTAGGAGTGGCACATGAAGTTGATGGCATCCGGCAGCGCCTTGAGACCAAAGCGTTGGAAGCGGGCGCTCATCCAGCGCGGGAAAAACTTGGGCTCCGGGTGGTTGACCGGCACATAGGTGCCGATCTGGTAGAGCTTGTCGAACCAGGATGCCTTCATCTGGGTCTGGTTGAGACGACCGCCGCTGAGTACCAGCAGCAGATCAGGGTGGAGCTGCTTGCCAATGTCGCTGATGCGGGCAGCGAGATCCTTGTCGACCTTGGCGGGCAGTTCCAGTTCAATGATTTGGCGGGCAGAAAAGAGGCTCATCGCCTGACAGGCGTCGTAGACCTGATTCCAGTCCAGCCCCTGTTCCACCACGAAGGTGTGGCGTTCATCGAATCCCTGCTTGCGGGCGACCTGACGGATGGCGTCGATGGCTTCCAGTCGCAACAGGGGCTCGTCACCAAAAACGAGATAGCAGGGCCGAAGCCCTGCTTTGAGGTGGTCACCAAATTGTTCAGGATAAATTCGCATCAGAAGCTTGCCTGACTGAAATGAAGGCGTGCAAGAGTAGCGGCCTGCTTTGGCTGCTTGAACTGCGACTCGTCACCAAATTGTTCAGGGTAGATCCGCATCAGAAGCTGACCTGACTCAACTGCCGGATCACCTGGTTGGCCGCCTGCTCCTGCATTTCGCGGTTGAGCTGCTCCTGCTCACGAGAGGAGGCGAGCGCTGCATCCGGCTTGTTGAGGAAGCTGCGGTTGAAGTTGATGGGGAAGACCTGAGTCGGTTTGCCGGGCACCGAAACGGTGAACTGGGTGCTAAAGCCCAGCACATACTCGGTATCGACACCCTGTGCGTTGACCGAGGCGACCTGACTGCTGGCACCGATGCCGCCCAGGGTCAGTACCGGGATCCCCTCCTTGTCGGCCAGGGTAACCCCTGACGCCTTGAGACGGGTGGTGACCATCCGGTAGAAGTCGCTCTTGTTGTCGCCCACGACCTTCATGGTCTTCAATTCGGCCGGAATGCCAGTGCCGCGCATGTGAAAGCCGCAGCCTTGCAGCAGCAGGGCTGCCAGCATGATAGCCATCCAGCGGGTGAAGATGGTGCCCATAGAAAATCCTCTTTGCATTAAGGGAAAGCGGCGGGCGCAGGGCCCGCCGTTATCATCCGTTTGCTGTTACAGATTGGCAATGATCAGTTGGCAACTGATCAGTTAGCGACAATGTTGAGCAGCTTGCCCGGTACATAGATCACCTTGCGTACGGTCAGACCGTCGGTGAACTTCTGTACCGAAGCGTCAGCCATGGCCAGCTTCTCGACATCAGCTTGGCTGATCTCGGCCGGTACGGTCAGTTTGCCGCGCATCTTGCCGTTGATCTGCACCACCACCAGCTTCTCGGTCTCGACCATGGCCGCTTCATCGGCCACCGGCCATGCAGCGTGATCCACGTCGTCGCCCTTGCCCAGCATCTTCCACAGCTCGAAGCCGATGTGCGGAGTGATGGGGTAGAGCATGACCACCACGGCTTCCAGCGCTTCCTGCATCAGGGCGCGGTCCTGCTCGTCGCTGCCCAGCTTGGCCAGATTGTTCATCAGCTCCATGATGGCGGCGATGGCGGTGTTGAAGGTCTGACGGCGACCCACGTCATCGCTCACCTTGGCGATGGTCTTGTGCAGTTCGCGGCGAATGGCTTTCTGCTCGCTGGTGAGGGCGGCTACGTCCAGCGCGGCAACAGCGCCACCGGAGACGTGCTCGAAGGTGGTGCGCCACAGGCGACGCAGGAAGCGCTGGGCACCCTCTACGCCAGAGTCGGACCACTCCAGAGTCATCTCGGCCGGGGAGGCGAACATCATGAACAGACGGACGGTATCGGCGCCGTAACGCTCGACCATCAGCTGTGGGTCGATGCCGTTGTTCTTGGACTTGGACATCTTGGTCATGCCGGAGTGGATCACTTCACGGCCCTCAAGGTCGATGGCCTTGGTGATGCGACCCTTATCGTCACGCTCTACCTTGACGTCGGTCGGGCTGACCCAGACGTTGCCGCCCTTCTCGTCCTTGTAGTAGAAGGCGTCAGCCAGCACCATGCCCTGACAGAGCAGACGCTTGAACGGCTCGTCGCTGTTGACCAGACCTGCGTCACGCAGCAGCTTGTGGAAGAAGCGGGCGTAGAGCAGGTGCATACAGGCGTGCTCGATGCCGCCGATGTACTGATCCACCGGCAGCCAGTGGTTGGCAGCCGCCGGATCCAGCATGCCCTTGTCGTAGTCCGGGGAGCAGTAGCGCGCGTAGTACCAGGAGGACTCCATGAAGGTGTCGAAGGTATCGGTCTCGCGGAACGCTTCCTGACCGTTGTAGGTGGTCTTGGCCCACTCGGCGTCGGCCTTGATCGGGCTCTGGATGCCGTCCATCACTACATCTTCCGGCAACAGTACCGGCAGTTGATCTTCCGGAGTCGGGACCACGGTGCCGTCAGCCAGGGTCAGCATCGGGATGGGCGCACCCCAGTAACGCTGACGGGAGACGCCCCAGTCGCGCAGACGGAAGTTGACGGTACGCTTGCCGTGGCCGAGGGCTTCCAGCTTGTTGGCGATGGCATCGAAGGCGGCCTGGAAGTCGAGACCGTCAAACTCGCCTGAGTTGAACAGCACGCCCTTCTCGGTGTAAGCGGCTTCGCTCACGTCAGGGGCTTCGCCATCGGCCTGCTTGATGACAGCCTTGATCTCGAGGCCATATTTTGTGGCGAACTCGAAGTCACGCTGGTCGTGACCCGGAACGGCCATTACGGCGCCGGTGCCGTAGTTCATCAGCACGAAGTTGGCGACCCAGACCGGTACTTTGCGGCCATCCAGCGGGTGAATGGCATAGAGGCCGGTGGCCATGCCCTTCTTCTCCATGGTGGCCAGTTCTGCTTCGGCGACCTTGGTGTTCTTGCACTCTTCGATAAAGGCAGCCAGTTCAGGATTGCTGGCAGCAGCTTGCAGGGCCAGCGGGTGACCGGCAGCGATACCGACATAGGTGACGCCCATAAAGGTGTCCGGACGGGTGGTATAGACCTCCAGCTGCTCAGCCTGACCCTCGATGGCGAAGCTGATGTTGACCCCTTCGGAGCGGCCAATCCAGTTGCGCTGCATGGTCTTGACCATCTCTGGCCAGCCTTCCAGATTGTCGATATCGTTGAGCAACTCTTCGGCGTAGTCGGTGATCTTGATGAACCACTGGGGGATCTCTTTTTGCTCCACCGGGGTGTCACAGCGCCAGCAGCAGTTGTCGACAACTTGCTCGTTGGCCAGCACTGTCATGTCGTTCGGGCACCAGTTGACGGATGAGGTCTTCTTGTAGACCAGACCCTTTTCGTAGAGCTTGGTGAAGAACCACTGCTCCCAGCGGTAGTAGTCCGGTTTGCAGGTGGCGACTTCACGATCCCAGTCATAGCCCAGACCCAGCATCTTCAGCTGGTTCTTCATGTATTCGATGTTTTCGTAGGTCCAGGGGGCCGGCGCAGTGTTGTTCTTGATGGCGGCGTTTTCCGCCGGCAGACCGAAGGCATCCCAACCGATGGGTTGCAGCACGTTCTTGCCATTGAGGCGTTGATAACGGGAGATCACATCACCTATGGTGTAGTTGCGAACGTGCCCCATGTGTAGACGACCAGACGGATAGGGGAACATGGAGAGGCAGTAGAACTTCTCTTTGTCTACTTTCTCCACGGCCTTGAAGGTTTTCTTGGCATCCCAGTGCTTCTGCACTGCTGGTTCGATAGATTGGGGAACGTATTGCTCTTGCATTGGTGACATCCGGATCTGTGAAATGAATAGATAAATCAGCTGGGAAATCGCAATAGAATACCCATATCCTGCGGCGGCAACAACCGCCAGCATCCGTCAAGCCTGAAGCCGGGCCAGAAAGGGATTTAGCAGAGGAGTAACAGCCATGGACAAACGTCAAAAAGGGTATGAAACCTTCATTGCCGAACTGCAAAAGCAGTGGCAAGAGACAGAGCAGTTCCACGGGGAGCGCCTCAACCGGATGATTGCCCGCGTTCAGGCCTATCTGGAGGCGGCCAGCGACCTCACTCAGGACGAGCTGGCGCTGATCGCCGAGTATGTGAAGCGGGATCTGGGCAACTATGACGAGGGGCGCAAGGATGAGCTGGTGGAGGAGTCTCTCTTCATGCTGGCGCTCAAAGATACCGCTTGGTCCTGGCTGGCGGATGTGACCGACCGCGCCCAGGTGGAGTGGCTCGAGCTGGCTGACGAGCTGGAGCACAAGGGGGTTTACGAAGCGGGTGACTGGGTGGGGCTCGGGGTTATGGTGTGCGACCAGTGTGGCTGGCGCCATACGGTGCTCCATCCAGAGCAGCTTGATACCTGCCCCGAATGCGGCTGCGCCGAGTACCATCGCGAGCCGCTCTCGCCCTGATCCCGTCGTTTTAGCATGGTAGCTTGCAAGAGGCACCTCAGGGTGCCTCTTCTCATGTGGCTGAGGGGGCTGCTTTCCCGAGCGGATCACAGTAGCCTTGTGGCCCGGCGGGGTTGGCTCGCCTTCAGGGCGTTTATCAGGTGCAAGGAGTCATCCCCATGTTGAGCGAGATCTGGATCCGGGGCTATCGGTCGGTGCGCAAGCTATCCATGCCCCTTGGCAGGATCAATCTGGTGCAGGGGGCAAATGGCTGCGGCAAGAGCAACCTCTATAACGCCATTCATCTGTTGGCGAGCGCAGCCAGCGGAGAGCTGGCGAGAGCCATCTGCGCCGAAGGGGGCATCAGCCAGACCATGTGGGCAGGAGGTCTGCGTCCTGGCGATCGGGCAGATGCGCCCAAACGCATTATCCTCGGTATGCAGGCAGACCTGTTCGGCTATGAGCTGCAGATAGGTTTGCCTCCACCGCCGGTCAGCCCCTATTTCGCCTTCGATCCCGAGATCAAGCAGGAAGAAGCGTGGCTGGGGGAGCGCCGCTCCCCCTCCAACCGGTTGCTGATGCGGCGCAATCAGGCGGTCAAGGTGCTCGGCATCGACGGCAACAAGGTGGACTATGCCCCCGGTATGCTGCCCCACGAGTCGGTCTTCGGCCATCTGGCCGAGCCGGAGCGCTATCCCGAACTTGCCAGATTGCGCCACCTGCTTAACCAGTGGCGCTTCTATCACCACTTCGATATCGCTCCCGGCTCCCCCCTGCGCAGCCCACAGCAGGCGATCCGCACTCCGGTGCTGAGCCATGATGGGCGGGATCTGGCTGCGGCCTTTGCCACCATCGTCGAAATTGGCGATGCCCGATTGTTGCACGATATTCTCGCCCGTGCTTTCCCCGACGCCAGCTTCCACGTGGGGAACAGCGAAGCGGGGCTCGAGATGATGATGACGCGGGAGGGATTACGCCGCCCGCTGCGGGCTCGCGAGTTATCCGATGGAACCTTGCGCCTGCTCTGCCTGACGGTGGCCCTGCTCAGCCCGCGCCCGGCGCCGCTGGTGGTGCTGAACGAGCCGGAGAGCAGCCTGCATCCCGATATGCTGCCCGCACTGGGCCAGCTGATTGGTGAAGCGTCGCGCCACTCCCAGCTCTGGGTGACCACCCATAGCCCGGTTCTGGCACAGGCGATCGAAGCCCATGCGCCGTGTCGCCACATCCCTTTGCAGATGATTAACGGGGAGACCTGTCTGCATGATCCGGCTCGTCGCGAGTGGCGATTTGACGAGGATTAAAGGGTCAGAAATTGCAGGGCAAGAGATGAAAAAACGGCGCCCCGGGCCATGCGTTGACCCGGGGCGCCGTTAGTCAGGCAGGATTACTTGCCCGCGACGGAGAGACCGCCAAAACGGATCCGCGGGGCGTAGAAGCCCTTGCCATCGTTGTGGTGCAGGATATCCCCGACCGCTTCCAGCTCACCCAGCAGGCGGTAGAAGTTGCCCGCCACCGTGATGCCGCGTACCGGCTGCAGGCGAACCCCATCGCGGCAGAGGAATCCTGATGCGCCAAAGGAGAAGTCGCCGCTCACCGCATCGGCACCGGAGTGCAGACCATCGAGCTTGACCAGCTCCAGATAGTCGCCGCTCTGCACCTCCGCTTCGCTGTGGGGGCCGGCGCCAAACACCAGATGGCGAGCGGTCACATCGAGGGCACTGCGGGCGCCGCGTGCGGCCGAGCCGTTGCTGGCCACACCAAAGTGACGGGCGGTAGCACTGTTGTGGAGCAGGGTTTTCAGCTCCCCATCGCCAATCAGCAGCAGATCCGAGGTGGCAGCCCCCTCGCCATCAAATGCCTTGATGTTCATGCCGCCCGGCATATAGACCCGGCTCTCCAGAGTGAGCCAGCGGGAGGCGACGCTCTGCCCCACCTTCTCCCGCCAGGGGTTGATCCCCTGCTGGGCCCACTTGCCCGACAGTACCCCCTGAAAGCAGCCAAACAGGCTGGCGAAGCAGTTGGTACTGAAGATGACGCTGTAGCGACCGCTTGGTACCGCCTCGCCCGGCAGCAGGTCGCTGGCGACGGCATAGATTTGCGCGATGAGCCGCTGGCTATCCAGCTCGTCGAAGAGACGGCCATACTGCCCCTGCGAGTGCATCGACTGGCGGCCATCCCGTTCGACCAGCGCCGAGGTGTAGCAGCCGACGCTGAACTCGCCGTGCTGGCAGAGGGTGCCCTGACTGTTGGCGAGCCAGAGCTGGCTCTCCCCTTCGAAGAAGCTGTTGTAGGGGGCGCCGCTCACATCGGGCATGGCCAGCATGTCAGACTCGAGGCGCAGGGCCAGGGCGATCTTCTCCTCTACCGGCGTGGTATCGGGCTGATTGATCTCGGCGCAATCTGTGCTGAGCCGGTTATTGGCCACCGAGATGCGCTGATCCGGGTCTACCTTGGCAAAGCGGCTGGCATCCAGCGCATCCTGCAGCATGGCATCGAGCGCCGCCTCATCGAGCGATTCCGAGTAGGCGATGCCGACCCGGCCTTCCCTGATCAGACGAATGCCGAGCTGCTGACTGCTGGTCACCTTGTATTCGCCGAGCTCGCCCTTGTCGGCCTTGAGGGAGAAGGCTCTCTCCTGATTGGCGATGATGTCCGCTTCGGCGTTGAGATCGGCCACCTTGTCCAGCAGGCGGGTGAGCAGTTGATTCATGTCGATGGTGCTCATCAGGCGTTCCCTCCCACCAGAATATTGTCCACTTTCAGCGCCGGCTGGCCCACCGAGGTGGGGACCGAGCCCGAGACCGAGCCGCACATGCCGGCGGCCAGCGCCAGATTGCTGCCTACCATGGAGATCTCTTTCAGCACCTGCGGGCCGGTACCGATCAGGGTGGCCGACTTGAGCGGCTTGGTGATTTTGCCGTGCTCGATGAGATAGGCCTCCTGCACGTTGAAGTTGAACTCGCCGGTGCCGGGCTGTACCGAGCCGCCCCCCATCTTCTTGGCGTAGATACCGTGTTCGACGGTGGCCAGCATGTCGTCGAGGCTATGGTTGCCCGGTTCGATATAGGTGTTGCGCATGCGCGAGGTGGGGGCGTACTTGTAGGATTCGCGCCGACCCGAGCCGGTGCGGGCATAACCGGTCTTGAGGGCGCCCATTCGGTCCACCAGAAAACCGGTCAGCACGCCGTCCTTGATGAGCTGGGTGTGCTGGGTCGCCATCCCCTCGTCATCGACGTTGATGGAGCCCCAAGCATTGCTTTGCAGCCCTTCGTCCACCGCATTGACCACCGGATTGGCGATGAGCTGGCCCATCTTGTCGTGGAATACCGAGGCCTTTTTGGCCACCGAGGTGGTCTCCAGCAGATGGCCGCACGCCTCGTGGAAGATGACGCCGCCAAAGCCGTTCTCCATGATGACCGGCAGGGTGCCGCTCGGACAGGGAGCCGCGCCCAGCTTCACCAGTGCCTGACGGGTGGCGGTGAGCGCAAGCTCGCGGGGATCGATGCGCTCGGCATGTTCCCAGCCCATCAGGGCGCCCGGTGCCTCATAGCCGACGCTCTGCTCGCTACCTTCCCGGGCGATGGTCTGGGCCATGATGCGGTTGTAGTGGCGGCGATCGGCGACTTGCAGCCCTTCGCTGTTGAAGATCTCCACCTCCTGCTCCCAGCCCAGCACGTTGCCGGAGAACTGGCTCACCTTGCTGCTCTCGGCGCGAGCCACCGCATCCATGGCGTGCAGGTAGGCAATCTTCTGCTCCAGCAGCTTGTCGGCCGAGAGCGGCAGCACCACCGGATTGCGGTCGGTCAATCGGGTGAAATCGAAGGCGGTGGCGGTCACCACCGGATCGCGGCGGTCTTTGGCCGCCAGCAGGGTGACGATACGCAGCAGCTCGTCGCGGCTGGCCAGATTGGTGTAGCCGTAGAGCACCTTGTGGCCGTAGCAGAGGCGCACGCCGATGCCGAAATCGAGGCCACCGCTGATGTTCTCTATCTGGCTGGAGAGCAGGCTGAGCTGGCTGCGGCGCTTGCGCTCGGCAAACAGCTCGGCGAAATCGGCCCCGAGTGCCAGTGCGTGATCGAGCACGTCGCGGGCGATGGCGGGGGCCAACAGGGAGAGTGGCGTCATAGGATCTCCTTTTCTGGGCGGGTCTCAGCCTTCGCGACCCGGATTCGAGCGTGATGGTGTAGCTGCCCCATTGTTGCAGAGCGTTACTCAAATGTCGCTATGGCGTCAGCGGATGATACCGATTGAAAAAATCGATGCGATAACTGCGACCGCACTGGCGGCAAGGAAGGTTTAAGAGAGCGGAGAGAAGAGGGGGAGAGACCGGCATCCGCACTGGCTGGGATGCCGGACAGGCAGCGCGGGTCAGAGCAGCTCGTGAATTTCGGTCAGGATCTGGTCGACCCACTGTTCGATGCGGGAGTCGGTCTGGTCATACTGGTTGGCATCGTCGAGGGCTAGGCCGACGAAGTGGCGGCCATCGTCGATCAGCGCCTTGGAGGCATCGAATTCGTAGCCTTCGTTGGGCCAGTAGCCCACCAGTTTGACCCCTCTGGGTACCAGCTGATCGTGCAGCATGCCGAGTGCATCCTGGAACCATTCGCCATAACCCAGCTGGTCGCCGAGGCCAAACAGGGCGACGATGCGCCCCTCCAGATGGAGGTCGGCAATATCTTCCCAGCGGGACTCCCAATCCTCCTGCAGCTCGCCGAAATCCCAGGTGGAGATGCCGAGGATCAACACCTCGTAATCCTCCATCAGGCGCAGGGAGACATCCTTGATGTTGTGAATATCCACCAGCTCGGGGCCGATAAGGGCGCGGATCTTCTCGGCAGCCATCTCGGTGTAGCAGGTGGTAGAACCGTAAAACAGACCAATCTTCATCGCTCTTTATCTCTTTTGGCGCTTTCTCGCTTGCTCGTGTGGACTGCACCTGTTGGCAACACGATGGGCAACATAAGGGGAGGGCGCCAGTCTAGCAGATTGGCTGCGTCCCTTCACCGCCCGATATCACGGGCAGATCAGGTTGCGGCAAGCGGCTTGCACATCCGGCAAGCAGAGGCGTTACAATGGGCTACTGTTCTTCTGACTGCGACCGACCATGAGCAAGCCCGAGCCACATCCCCTGATTGAACCCTTTCTCGATGCCCTCTGGCTGGAGCGGGGCCTCTCCGATAATACGGTTAGCTCCTATCGCACCGATCTGGAAAAATTCTCCCTCTGGCTCGATGAGCAGGGCAGCTCCCTGCTGCTGGCAGGGATGGACGAGATCCAACACTATCTCGCATGGCGGGTCGATCATCAGTTTGCCGCCAGCAGTACGGCCCGCTTTCTATCGGCCCTGCGTCGTTTCTATCAGTACCTCAATCGCGAGAAGCTTCGCAGTGACGACCCTACCGTACTGTTGGAGGGGCCCAAATTGCCCAAGAAGCTCCCCTCCGATCTGAGCGAAGCGGAAGTGGAAGCGCTGTTGACGGCGCCGCTGGTGGATGATCCGCTGGAGCTGCGGGACAAGGCGATGCTGGAGCTGCTCTACGCCACCGGCTTGCGGGTCTCCGAGCTGGTAGGGCTGACTGCCGAGCATGTCAGCTTGCGGCAGGGGCTGGTGCGGGTGGTCGGTAAGGGTAACAAGGAGCGGCTAGTGCCGATGGGCGAGGAGGCGATGTACTGGTTGGAGCGCTATTACCGGGAGGGTCGAACCCTGCTGCTCGGCGGTACCAGCTCGGATGTGGTGTTCCCTTCCAAGCGGGCGCAGATGATGACCCGCCAGACCTTCTGGCACCGCATCAAGCTCTATGCCCAGCGGGCCGGGATCAACGGTGAATTATCCCCCCATACCCTGCGCCACGCCTTTGCCACTCACCTGCTCAACCACGGCGCCGATCTGCGGGTGGTGCAGATGTTGCTGGGCCACGCAGATCTCTCCACTACCCAGATCTACACCCATGTCGCCAACGAGCGGCTCAAAGCGCTGCACCGCGAACACCATCCCCGTGCTTAAGCCCGTTGCAGGCGATTCTTGCCCGCTTGTTTAGCCTGATAGAGGGCTGCATCGGCGCGAGCCATCACATCATCTGGTGCATCATTCTGGGATTCGGTAATGCCACCGCTAAAGGAGACGCTTAATCCCTTTTCCCGCCAATCCTGTTGCCCCATGCTGGCACGCCACAGCTCCATCAACTGCTGCGCGCTGGCAATATCCGTCTGTTCGAAAATGGCGACCAGCTCTTCTCCCCCAAAGCGGCACAGGGTTGCTTGTTCCTCCAGCAATTGGCTACCGAGCTGAGCTGTGCGTTTCAAAACGGCATCACCGATGGGATGACCATAGGTATCATTTATTTTTTTAAAGTTATCAATGTCGATAATCGCCAATATGTATTGGCTATTTTCTTTATACAGAGTGGCGAGCGTCTCTTCCAAATGACGGCGGTTGTACAAGCCGGTTAATGCATCACGCAGCGATTTTTCTGTTTCAGCCTGCATTTTGTCTGAAATCATCACAATTTCATCCTCCAGCTCCTCTATGCCAGCCAGCTTGGGGATAATAATCTGTTGCCCCGGTGGGGTTATACGCAATTGTCTAACAACTTGTACCAACGTGCTGATGGTATGTTCCAGACGTTGTCTGAAAATAATGGCAACCAGCGTGAACATCGATAGTGACAATACCAGAGTGATAAATATGGTAGGCAGCATTTCACCGATCAGTATATTGCTCTTGAAAGGAAAAACAGTAATAACTAGCCACGAAGGATTATTGTGAAGGGCATGATATGAAATGAGATCACCATTTTCGCTCATTAAGGTACCGTTCCTGCCTTTTAATTTATAAATCCATGGTTGATCAAGTAGACTGCCGTTTTTCAGTGGGTCGCTATGAGCCACAATCATCTTGCTGTCCCGGTCAAAAAGCATATAGGCAACTTGATTACTGCTCTCCAGTATACGGCCTATACGTGCTGAAAAAACTTTCAAGTTCAGGTCTATGCCAATCACGCCAAGAAATTCCCTCTGGTTATTAAAAACAGCATGGGAAAGGGTGACGACCGGTGTTTTTTCAATTGCGTCAATGTAAGGGGAACTCCAGATATTGGTGCCGGGATGCTCGATGGCATTGCGGTACCATGGACGTTCCGACTCTTTGAACTCTATCGGGGTTGGATGAAGAGAGAAATTGATATGCTTGTTATCCTGAAGCATGTAGTACACGGTTTTTATTGGGCCGTCGGGGTAAAGAAGGTATTGCCAAATGTCGCGATAACGTTGTTTTAATTCCGGTGGAAGATCTCCATCGTTTTCAGTGATGTCAGCAATGATGATATTTATTTGTCGTTCAACTGAAGAGAGCGAGTTATCCCATTGCTGCGCAGTACTATCGTTAAAAAATCTGGCGGTATTCAGCAAGGTATTCTTCTGCATAACAGAAAAAAGATACGCACTACCCAATGTGGTCAAAACCAGTGGTAGGGCTAGCAGCAAAAGATAGCGGAGAATAAAACTGTGATTGGAGTTTGTAGCAGAGGAAGTTTGCATAGTCACGATGCCCATAGAATATATTGATGCCATGTAACCATAGCCTACGGGCATCGTGACACATATACACACCAGTCCGGGAAGTCGGCTTAACGCTCCTGTTGGGCTTTCAGCAGGTCGCGGATCTCGGTCAGCAGTTCCTGATCCTTGGTCGGTGCTGCAGGGGCGGCTGCCTCCTCTTCCTGCTTTTTCTTCAAGGTATTGATGGCCTTCAGCCCCATAAAGATGGCGAAGGAGATGATCAGAAAATCGATGATGGTCTGGATGAACTTGCCGTAGGCAATGACCACGGCAGGAGCGCTGCCTTCGGCAGCCTTCAGGGTGACTGCCAGGTCGCTGAAGTCCACGCCGCCCAAGATCAGGCCGATAGGCGGCATGATCACGTCACCGACGAAGGAGGAGACAATCTTGCCAAAGGCGGCACCAATAATGATACCGACCGCCATATCGATCACGTTGCCTCTGGATGCAAAGGCCTTGAACTCTTGTATCAGACTCATTCTTTCCTCCGAAATTAAGCACGCTAGCGTAACGGTCGGGCCTTGTTCTGGCGGCGATCCGCTATCGGGAGCAGGGTAGCAAGAGCACATGCTACCTGTTCTCCCTGACTAGCTTGCTGAGGTTGGCTCTGCTTGGCAATCAGGGGGGCGTGATTTTTTGGTTCAACCTGATATTAATTTTTCGATAAATAGCAGGTTGAATGCTGAACTGTGCTGCTGTACTTTGTTGAGTCCATTCATTCATGCCACGTGAGTAAAAGAGTGAAGTATTTACTACTGGGAATGATGCTTTTGTGCACATTTACTGCCAAAGCGGGGATGGATCCCCAGGCCTTGAAAACAGCCATATCCACCAGGCTGGGGATATCCGTATATACGGTTGATCAGACGCCTATTGCGGGCCTGTATATGCTGGGCACCTCCAAGGGGGTGCTCTATAGCGATGCCAAAGGGGATTATCTGGTACAGGGGGTCATGCTGGACATGACCCGGGACATGAAGAACCTGACCATCTCCGGCATGCGCACTCAGCGTCGACTGGGATTGGCGCAGGCAGCCCATGCTCCCATTGTGCTCAAGGCCCGGGATGAGCGTCATCGGGTCGCGTTGTTTCTTGGCGAGAAGGATGCGGCACGGCGTCAGCTATCCGGTACTCTGCAACATCTGCAGGCATCCGGGGTGAGCATCGCGATCTATCCGGTCATTGACCATGCCGAGCGAGCCACCGACTGGTGCAACGATCCCCTGCTGCAAAATTCGCCCTTCAAAGCTTATTTGCCTCAAAAGGAATGTAGTGAGACCCTTATCCAAAATATTGGCCTGAGCCAATGGTTGGGGGTAAAGGTACTGCCGGCCTGGATCTCCTCTGAAGGAGATCTGGTGCGGGGTTACCAGAGCCCTGAACAACTGCTCAAGATACTGGATAATTTTGATGCCTCTGCACATTCGTCGTCGTCCGCGAGTTGATGATTCCCATCTGCCCGCCAACCTGCATCCGCTGCTTCGCCAAATCTTCGCCAGCCGTGGTGTAGACGATCCCGTCCTGCTCGAGCGCAGCGCCAGCTCGCTGCTGCCACCCCAGCGCCTCTATGGCATGGAGCAGGCGGTGCCGCTGCTGGCCGATGCGCTGGCCGCCCAGAAACGGATCCTCATCGTCGGTGACTTCGACTGCGATGGCGCCACCAGCTCGGCGCTGTGCGTGCTGGCCCTGCGCGCCATGGGCGGCCGCCACATCGATTTTCTGGTGCCCAACCGCTTCGAGTTCGGGTATGGCCTTACCCCCGAGATCGTCGAGCTGGCGGTAGCCCGCGGTGCCGAGTTCCTGATCACGGTGGATAACGGCATCTCCAGCATTGCCGGAGTGGCGGCGGCCAAGGCGGCCGGCATGCAGGTACTGGTTACCGATCACCATTTGCCGGGTCAGGAGTTGCCTGATGCCGATGCCATCGTCAATCCCAATCAGCATGGTTGTGACTTCCCCTCCAAGTCGCTTGCCGGTGTCGGGGTCGCCTTCTACCTGATGGCGGCGCTCAACACTCACCTCAAGCAGTCCGGCTGGTATGAGCGGCTCGGCATCGTGGCCCCCAATGTGGCGGATTACCTCGATCTGGTGGCCCTCGGCACGGTGGCAGACGTGGTGGCGCTCGACGGCAACAACCGCATTCTGGTGCATCAGGGTTTGCAGCGGATCCGGGCCGGTCGCTGCCGCCCCGGCATTCAGGCGCTGGTGGATGTCTCCGGCCGCGATGGCCGACGCCTTACCGCCGCCGATCTCGGCTTCGCGCTGGGGCCACGCCTCAACGCTGTAGGTCGCCTTGATGACATGTCCCTCGGGGTCGCCTGCCTGCTCTGTGATGACCTCAATCTGGCGCGCCAGCTCGCCTCCGAGATGGATAGCCTCAATCAGGAGCGCAAGGAGATCGAGCAGGGGATGCAGCAGGAGGCGCTTGCCACCCTGGAGCAGATCCGGTTTCGCGATGGTGAGGTCCCATCCGGCATCGTGCTGCACCGCAACGAGTGGCATCAGGGGGTGGTAGGGCTGGTGGCCTCCAAGGTGAAGGAGAAGTACTACCGTCCGGTCATCGCCTTTGCCGAGAGCAGCGAGACCGAACTCAAGGGCTCTGGCCGCTCTATCCCGGGGGTGCATCTGCGCGATGCGCTGGAACTGCTCGACACCCGCCATCCGGGGCTGATGGGCAAGTTTGGCGGTCACGCCATGGCAGCGGGGTTGACTCTGCCCAAGGCCAATATCGAGGCGTTCGGTCGGGCTTTCGAGGAGGTCATCTGCGAGCTGGTGACGCCGGAGCTCTTGACCGGGGTGCTGCTCACCGATGGTGAGCTCTTGCCGGACGAGCTCAATATCGAGCTGGCGGAGCTTATCCGCGCCTCCGGCCCCTGGGGTCAGGCCTTCCCCGAACCACTGTTCGACGGCGAATTCGTGCTGGTACAGCAGCGGCTGGTGGGGGAGAAACACCTCAAGATGATACTGACTACCGATTCTGGCCATGCGGTCGATGCCATCGCCTTCGGCGTTGATCTCAAGCGCTGGCCCGATGCCTCGGTAAAGCGGGTACGTCTGGTCTACCGGCTCGACGTCAACGAGTGGCGCGGCAACCGCAGCGTGCAACTGCTGGTGGAGCATCTGGAGGCCGCCGGTCTCTAATCTTCAGCGCTGTCTTGTTGCGGATGACGGCCACCTTCGGGTGGCCGTTTTGTTTTGCCCGGTTGGTGCAGAGCCACTCTGGATGACAGTTTTTAATTGCTGGTTTCATGAGAAGGGTGATTTTAAGTATCGCAAGTTACCGCTTGGCATGGTGAAAAATTCAATAAAGAGATGAATCGTGATATATTCGCACTGTTTTATATTCTCTCTTCTGAACGGGACTGATCCCTTGCCGCTCTTTGGCCGACTCTCGACCCGGGCGATGGCCCTCGCCATTGCCTGCCTCTTGTGGCTTGCCGCCTCTGCTGCGGCAGAGGTTGTTGCAGCTCCCCGTCAGGAGACCGTTGGGCAGAGGGTTGCCCTGCAACTGCATGAACCCTCCGATCAGGGCTTGGCCAACAGTGTCAGCTTGCCGCCCGCAACCCAGTGGCGGCTTGGCTTCGAGCAGGGGCGGCGACTGGATGGTGCCCCTCATCCTGAGCTCTACCAGATGGTGCTGGCCTGGTTCCAGCACGAGATCCTGGGCCTGCTCTGCGGCCTGCTGTTTTTCCTTCCGCTCGTCTATGTCAGGCAGTTGTCCGGCTATTTCGGTTATCTGCACCGACGGCTGCTGCTTTGCCACCACCTGCAATATCGTTTCTGCCACAGCGACTCGGCCGCGGCTGCTTGCTAAGCGCCCGTCCGGTTGCGGTCTCTGCTCTGGCTGACTGACTCGATTCCGGCAGATTCTGCTTTTCGGTTAAGGGCCCTGTTGCCCCCTTGTTTCGTGCCTGTCAGCTGGCGAGCACAAAGAGGGGTCTATCCCGCATACCTGTGAGCAGATCCGATGGAATATTACGTAAACCTCTTTATCCAATCGATTTTTGTGGAAAATTTGGCACTCGCCTTCTTTCTTGGCATGTGCACTTTTCTGGCCGTATCCAAGAACATCAACACCGCCTTTGGCCTTGGCATGACGGTGTTGGTGGTGATGGTGATTGCCACCCCCCTGAGCAATCTCATCTACCGCCATATCCTGCGCCCCGGGAGCACCTTTTTCGGGGAGTTTGATCTGAGCTTTCTCGATTTCATCGTCTATGTCGGGGTGCTGGCGGCGCTGGTGCAGGTGATGGAGATGGTGCTCGACAAGCACTTTCCGGCGCTCTATCACGCCCTTGGCATCTATCTGCCGCTGTTGACGGTGCACTGCGCCATCTTCGGCGGGGTGATGTTTATGGCGCAGCGGGACTACGACTTCATCGAGTCGGTGGTGTATGGCGCGGGCTCCGGGCTTGGCTGGTTGCTGGCCATCGTCGCCATCGCCGGATTGCGGCAGAAGATGAAGTATTCGGATGTGCCGGAGGGCTTGCGGGGGATTGGCATCACCTTCATCGTGGCCGGGCTGATGTCGCTCGGCTTTATGTCCTTTTCCGGCATGTCGTTTTGACGCTGCAAGACAAAAAAGAGGCGCCTATGGGCGCCTCCTTTGTTATTCAGAGCGGATGGCTCAAAGCTCGCGGGCCCAGGGGTGCGCCTTGGGGCGCAGCGCCAGTGCCAGACCCAGCAGCAGGACGGTCAGACCGTAGAGGGGCCAGTTGCCAAAGCGCATATAGGGGGTAGCACCGTGGGCCGGGCGCACTTCGCTGCGCAGCACACCCGCTTCGAACTGCGGGATCTGGCCGATGATGCTGCCATCGATCTCGGTAACGATAGTGATGCCGGTGTTGGTGTCGCGCAGCAGCGGACGAGCCAGCTCCAGCGCCCGCATCCGGGCGATCTCCATGTGTTGCCAGGGGCCGATGCTGGTGCCGAACCAGGCATCGTTGGAGACGGTCAGCAGGAAGTCGGTATCCGGGTTGACGTTGCGGCGCACCTCTTCCGGGAAGATGATCTCGTAGCAGATGGCGGCGGCAAACTTGAGCCCCTTGGCGATCAGGTTGGGCTGCACCTCCTCACCCCGGCTGAAGGAGGACATCGGCAGGTTGAAGAAGGGGGCGATAGGGCGCAGCAGATCTTCAAACGGCACGAACTCGCCGATGGGCAGCAGGTGGTACTTGTTGTAGCGGTTGGGGTGGCCGTAGAAGTAGGACTCCTTGCCATCCGCATCCTGTACCCCCATGCCGAGCACGGTGTTGTAGAAGCTTTGCTTATCCTCGTCGTAGTGGATGATCCCTGCCAGCAGGCCGGTCTCGTTCACCTTCATCGCCTTGTCCAGATTCTCCAGATAAGGGCCCATGGTCTTCTCGAGGGCAGGGATCGCCGATTCAGGCCAGACGATGATGTCGGCATCCTGATTGTCGCGGCTCAAATCCTGATAGGTACGCACCGTGGGGGCCAGCGCCTCCGGATCCCACTTGAGGGACTGGGCGATATTGCCCTGCACCAGCGCCACCTTGACCGGCTCGCCACGGGTTACCCAGTTGAGCTGCATCAGGCCATGAGCGCCGGCAGCCAGCAGGGCGGGCACCGCCAGCCACAGTGGCGAGCGGGACTTCCACACCAGCCAGATGGCGGAGGCGGAGAATAGTAGTGCCAGGGTGATGCCCTGTACCCCGAGAATGGGAGCAAATCCCTTGAGCGGGCCATCGATCTGGGTGTAGCCAAACCAGAGCCATGGGAAGCCGGTCATCACCCAGCCGCGCAGCCAGTCGGCCAGCAGCCAGAGTGCCGGGAAGGCGAGCAGCCAGCGGCTCCAGTGACGACCGCTGAAGAAGCGGGCAAAGGCCCAGCAGGCCAGCGTCGGATAGAGCGCCAGATAGGCTGACAGACCAGCCAGCAGCACGAAAGCGACCGGCAGCGGTATGCCGCCAAATTCGGTCATGCTGACGTGGATCCACCACAGACCCGGCAAGAACAGCCCCATGGCGTAGCCAAAGCCGCGCCAGGCAGCCTGTTTGGGACTGGCCTTATCCAGCAGGGCGTAGAGGCCGAGCAGGGAAGGAATAACCAGCGGCCAGTAGCCGAAGGGGGAGAAGGCCAGCACAGCGATGGCACCAGAGGCCAACGCACTGAGGCTTAACAGAATTTTTGAAGTAACAGGGGATAATCTCACGGGCGATGGTGCTCGTCTTGGTCTGCAACTGGGTCGAATGGCCGGTATCTTACCCTGTACGGTTGCCAACGGCGAGCCTCCTGCCGTCCGGATAGCACAACGCCCCGAGGTCGGGGCGTTGTTCAATGCACTCAGGCGACTTACTGGGGCTCAGATTGCGCCACGGCGTGGTTCTCGGGGATCTTCACCTGCAACTGCTGCAGGCGGCGCTTGTCGGCGTGCATCACCTTGAACAGGTAGCCGTCCAGCTCGATCTCCTCGCCCTTCTTGGGCAGGTGGCTGAAGGCGTGCATTACCAGACCACCCACCGTATCCACCTCTTCATCGCTGAACTTGGTGCCGAAGAAGTCGTTGAAATCCTCGATCTCGGTCAGGGCGCTGATGGAGAAGACCCGCTTGCTAAGGCGGCGGATCTCGTCCGGCTCATCCTCGATGTCGTCAAACTCGTCGTCGATCTCGCCAACGATAAGTTCCAGTATGTCTTCAATGGTCACCAGACCGGAGACGCCACCAAACTCGTCGACCACGATGGCCATGTGGTAGCGCTCTTCGCGAAACTCCTTGAGCAGGCGATCAACGCGCTTGCTCTCGGGGACGATCACCGTGGGGCGCAGGATCTTCTCGAGCTGCAACGGTTCGCTGGCATGGTGGCCACCGAAACCGAAGGGAAGCAGATCCTTGGCGAGCAGAATGCCCTCGACATGGTCCTTGTCCTCGTTGATCACCGGGAAGCGGGAGTGACCCGATTCGATGATCACCGGCAGGATCTCGTCGATCGGCTGGGACTTCTCGATGGTGACCATCTGGGAGCGGGGGATCATGATATCGCGTACCCGGAGATCGGCGATCTCCAGCACCCCTTCGATCATGTCCTTGGTGTCCTGATCGATAAGGTCACGCTCTTCGGCATCGGCTATCACTTCTACCAAATCATTGCGGTCTTTTGGCTCGCCCTGGAAGAGTTGGCTGAGCTTGTCGAGCCAGGTTTTCTTCGGCGAGCCGGTACTAGGGTGATCGTCGGTCATTTTTTCTCTTGGTTACTCATTGAATATACGGGGATTTCACTTCAGCTATATGAGGATGGCAGCCATCTGTTTCAAGCCGATGAACTGCCATGCTGCACATTACTCTTCGTCGCTCTGATAAGGGTCGGCAAAGCCCAGCTCCTGCATAATGTCGCGCTCAAGCGCTTCCATCTCTTCGGCTTCCTCATCCTCGATATGGTCATAACCTAGCAGATGCAGACTGCCGTGCACAACCATGTGGGCCCAGTGGGCCATGAGGGGTTTGCCCTGCTCCTGTGCCTCGCGCTCCACTACCTGACGGCAGATCACCAGATCGCCCAGCAGCGGCAGCTCCAGACCGGGTGGCGCCTCGAACGGGAAGGAGAGCACGTTGGTGGGCTTGTCCTTGCCGCGATAGGTGAGGTTGAGCTCGTTGCTCTCCGCCTCGTCGACGATGCGCACCGTCACTTCGGCCTCCTGCTGGAAGCCGAGAATGGTGCCGTCGAGCCAGCCCTGCAGTTGGGCCTCGCTTGGCAGACCGTCGGTGCTGGCACTGGCCAGTTGCAGATCCAGGGTTACGCTCATTGCTCGCTCTCTTTGCTGGTGTTTGCTTGGCCGGCCACCTTCTCGGCTGCCTGCTTGGCGTCGAATGCCTCATAGGCCTGCACGATGCGGGCCACCACCGGGTGGCGTACCACGTCGGTAGACTGGAAGAAGTTGAACGACAGACCATCAACGCCCTGCAGCACTTCCAGCGCGTGGCGCAGGCCGGATTTGGCATTGCGCGGCAGGTCGATCTGGGTGATGTCGCCGGTCACCACCGCCTTGGAGTTGAAGCCGATCCGGGTCAGGAACATCTTCATCTGTTCGGTGGTGGTGTTCTGGGCCTCATCGAGGATGATGAAGGCATCGTTGAGGGTTCGACCGCGCATATAGGCGAGCGGCGCCACCTCGATGATGTTGCGCTCCATCAGCTTCTCGACTCGCTCAAAACCCAGCATCTCGAACAGGGCGTCGTAGAGCGGGCGCAGGTAAGGGTCGACCTTCTGGGAGAGATCGCCGGGCAGGAAGCCGAGCTTCTCGCCCGCTTCCACTGCCGGACGGGTCAGCAGAATGCGGCGGATCTCCTGACGCTCCAGCGCATCCACCGCCGCCGCCACCGCCAGATAGGTCTTGCCGGTACCGGCCGGGCCGATGCCGAAGCAGATGTCGTGGCGCACGATATTGGCGATGTACTGGGCCTGATTGGGGCTACGTGGCTTGATGAGACCGCGCTTGGTCTTGACCGTCACCTCCTTGCCATAGGGGATGGAGGGGGCCGGTTCGTCATCCTGCTCCAGCACCCGCGACTCCAGAATGGCCAGGTGGACCATGTCGGGGGTGATGTCGGTCACCTTGCCACCCTTGAGGGGCTGGGTTTCCACATAGAGGTGCTTGATGATGACGGCGGCGGCATCCACCTGGGCCTGCTTGCCCAGCAGCTGGAAGTGGTTGTCACGGTAGCTGATCTCGATGCCGAGGCGGCGCTCCAGCTGCTTGATGTTGTCATCGAAGGGGCCGCAGAGACTGGCAAGACGCTGGTTGTCGGCGGGTTCGAGATGCAGGTTCAGGGTCGAGAGGTGTCGGCTCACAATATCCTCGTATCAGGGCGCTCCCCATCCGCCGGGCGGATGGGGAGGGGGAGATTAATGGGGAGTGAAGGCGGCCACGCCCAGCTCATCCGGCACGTTGTCGGGACGACGGGCCAGAATGTCGCTCGGGGCGGTGGCGATGCGCAGGTTCATCTCACTCTCGCCGCGGATGAATTTGCCGCGCAGGGAGTTGGGCAGCACTTCGGTGATCTCCACGTCGGCGAAGCCGCCAATCAGGGTATGGGCCCCTTCGAAGTTGACCACCCGGTTGTTCTCGGTGCGGCCGCACAGCTGCATCGGGTCGAGCTTGGAGGGCCCTTCCACCAGGATGCGTTGGGTGGTGCCCAGCATGGAGCGACCAATCTGCATCGCCTGATTGTTGATGACGTGCTGCAGGCGGGCCAGGCGGGCTTTCTTCACTTCCATGTCGACATCGTCGGGCATGTCGGCGGCCGGCGTACCGGGGCGCGGACTGAAGATGAAGCTGAAGCTCATGTCAAAGCCCACATCCTCGATCAGCTTCATGGTGGCCTCGAAATCCTCATCGGTTTCGTTCGGGAATCCAACGATGAAGTCGGAGCTGATGGTGATGTCGGGACGGGCGGCGCGCAGACGACGGAGTTTGGATTTGTACTCCAGAATGGTGTGCGGGCGCTTCATCATGGTCAGGATACGGTCGGAGCCGCTCTGCACCGGCAGGTGCAGGAAGCTGACCACTTCCGGGGTGTCCTTGTAGACCTCGATGATGTCGTCGGTGAACTCGATGGGGTGGCTGGTGGTGTAGCGGATACGGTCGATGCCGTCGATGGCGGCCACCAGACGCAGCAGCTCGGCGAAGGTGCAGATGCTGTCGTCATGGGTCGGGCCACGGTAGGCATTGACGTTCTGACCGAGCAGGTTCACTTCGCGCACCCCTTGCTGGGCGAGCTGGGCGATTTCATAGAGCACGTCGTCCAGCGGTCGGCTCACCTCTTCACCGCGGGTGTAGGGCACCACGCAGTAAGTACAGTATTTGGAGCACCCTTCCATGATGGAGACGAAGGCGGTCGCCCCTTCGGCGCGCGGCTCGGGCAGGCGGTCAAACTTCTCGATCTCGGGGAAGCTGACGTCCACCTGGGCGCCACGCCCCTCCTGAACCTGTTTGATCATGGTGGGCAGGCGGTGCAGGGTCTGCGGGCCGAACACGATATCGACGTAAGGGGCGCGTTGGCGAATGGCATCGCCCTCCTGGGAGGCCACGCAGCCACCGACACCGATCACCAGACCGGGCTTGTTTGCCTTGAGCTTTTTCCAGCGGCCCAGCTGGTGGAACACCTTCTCCTGCGCCTTTTCGCGGATGGAACAGGTGTTGAGCAGCAGCACATCTGCCTCTTCCGGCTCCTCGGTAAGCGTGTAGCCATTGCTGGCATCCAGCAGGTCGGCCATCTTGGACGAGTCGTACTCGTTCATCTGGCAGCCCCAGGTTTTAATGTGAAGTTTCTTGCTCATTGCTACTCTTGACTGGTTTTGAATTTGGCATGGTCAAAGGACCGGGCATTTTACTCCGCAATCGTGAGACTGCCTAGCGAATATCCAGTCCGGCCCCTTTGCCAGCGGGGGCGCCGCGTGCGGGGGAAAATCGGCTTTCCCCTTGATTTGACGCAGCAATTCTCCACCCCCTTCACTGTTTATCCCGTCCCCTTGCGGTATCATGGCGCCATTCGGTTTGGCCCCGGCCACCCATGAGCGGGGCGCCCCTTTTGCAGGAATAAAGTTATGGAACAGTGTGATATCGCCATCGTCGGCGCCGGCATGGTGGGGGCGGCTACCGCCTGTCTGCTGGCGGCCCAGGGCCTCTCGGTGCGGGTCATCGAAACCCAACTGCCGGAGCAATACGCGCCGGAGCAGCCGCTGGATCTGCGGGTCTCCGCCATCAGTCAGGCCTCGGTGGCGTTGCTGGAGCAGGCTGGCGCCTGGCACCACCTGCAGCAGATGCGACTCTGCCCCTATCGCCGGCTGGAGACCTGGGAGCTGGATGGCTTTGCCACCCGCTTCAACGCCGCCGACCTCGGCCTGCCCCAGCTCGGTTACATCATCGAGAACCGGCTGGTGCAGCTCGCCCTGCTCAAACGGATGGAAGATTTCCCCACTATCCAGACCCACACCCCGGCGGCAGTGACCAGCCTGCGCCAGAGTGCGGATGAAGCTGTGCTGACTCTGGACGACGGCACTGAACTGGCCGCCCGCTGGGTGCTGGCCTGCGACGGCGCCGAATCCCATACCCGCAAGCTGGCCGGCATCGGCGTATCGCGTTTCGAGTACCGCCAGCACTGCATGCTGATCAATATCGATACCGACTTCCCGCAGGAAGATATCACCTGGCAGCAGTTCACTCCGAGCGGCCCGCGCGCCTTCCTGCCACTGCCCGGCCAGCATGGCTCCCTGGTGTGGTATGACAGCCCTGCCCGGATCCGGGCGCTGGCAGCCATGAGCAACGAGGTGCTCGCCACCGAAGTGCGCCGCCACTTCCCAAGCCGCCTCGGCGGCTTTACCGTCACCGGCAAGGGGAGCTTCCCGCTGGTGCGCCGCCACGCCAACGACTACCACGCCGGTCGGGTGGTGCTGCTCGGCGATGCCGCCCACACCATCAACCCGCTGGCGGGGCAGGGGGTCAACCTCGGCTTCAAGGATGTGGCCTGCTGGGCTGATCTGCTGCAAGGGGCTGGCGCCGACTGGCATCAAGCTGTGCTGGCCGAGCGCTACCAGCGCCGTCGTCGCCCCGACAACCTGCTGATGCAGTCGGGGATGGATCTCTTCTACGGGGTGTTCAGCAACGAGATTGGCCCCCTCAAGCTGGCTCGCAATCTGGCCCTCAATCTGGCTGACAAGGCGGGCCCCCTGAAGGAGATGGCCCTGCGCTACGCGCTTGGACTGGTGTAAGCAGAGGTGAGGATTCAAATGGAGGGCTGCCACTTTATCAACGGCGAACTGGAGCTGACCAGCGAGAAGGATCTGCAGCCGCTGGTTGACACGCTGGTGCAGGGCGGGATGGATTGTCTGACCCTCCATCAGGAAGGGGGGCTGTGGCACGGGCGTCTGGAGCTGTTCGCCGGAGAGGGCAATTACAGCGAGCCGCGACAACTTGTAGCGCACCTATTCGCCATTTTGGCTGAGCTACCCGAACCGGTTTTGCCGCTTTGGCAGGGTTGCCTGCGCAAGGAGATGGATCTCGGTTACCAGTCAGGCACTGCTCCCATCCTGCAAAACCGGCTGCCGGCCGCTCAGCTGCTGGGGCTGGCCGAGCAGGGGCTCGATCTGGTGGTGACCCTCTATCCGGGGGAGGTGCTGGCATAAGCGGACTGGCCATGCCAACGAGGTCGCTGAGACAGGCTGTGCAGGCGCGAAAAAGCGAGTATAACGGGTCGGCTATCAACCACGATTTGGGAGAGAAGGGATGAACAAGGCACTACTGGTGATCGATTTTATCAACGACATCGCCCATCCTGACGGTCGCATTGCGACCACGGCCGACCATGTGATGGAGCAGAACGCCATCGCGCATGCCAATGAGGCGATGGCTTATGCCCGCGCCCACGATTGGCTGGTGGTGCTGATCAAGGTCGGTTTCGACAGTCGTTATCAACTGCAACCCAAGGGTTCCCCCATGTTTGGCCGGGCCCATCAGCTTGGCGCCCTCTCTCTTTGCGACAGCGGCACCGATTTTCATGCAGAGCTCGATGTGCAGCCCGGTGATCTGGTGCTGGCCAAGCCCAGAGTGAGCCCATTCTATGGTACTGCGCTGGAACCCGCCCTGCGGGCCAACCATATCGACCACCTCTATCTGTGCGGCGTAAGCACCAGCTGGGCCATTCAGTCGGCAGCGCGAGATGGTCACGATCGCGACTACGCCATCACCATTCTGGAGGATGCCTGCGCGGCGGCGGATGCCACCGAGCACCACACCTCGCTGCGGATGCTGAGCCGTATTGCCGAGGTCATCAAGGTGTCCCAGCTCGACTGACCCTTTGGCAGCAGGCTGCGCTTGCTCACTGTTTTGACATTTTGTCTGCGGCCCTCTGTTGGGCCGCAGCTGTTTCCGCTTCTCGGCCGAGTCGGTGACTTCCGCGCCGGCTACTCCTGTCAGCAGTGGAGAGAGCTGTATGGGGCTGCCTGCAGAAACGACTGCATTGCTGCCAACCCGCAGCTATCAGTGCGATGGTCGCCAATATTGTTCCCAGATGACCTCTTGTGAGGAGGCGACCTGGTTTTTGCAAAACTGCCCTAATACCAAAATGGATGGAGAGGGAGATGGCATCCCCTGTGAAAATCAGTGGTGCGAGAATTAAATACTATTTCTAAATAAAAAATGGATGATTTGTTCTTTTTTTATCCGGCTCGGGAGCTGGCCTGAAACCTTGCCGGATGGTGTGACATGGTGACATTTGGTCTCAGTTGGCTAAGTGAGAATAGGGTGCTTTACTCTACCTGCTGACTTAATTGTTAATAGGTGGCGAGGCGCCACTTTTGCCACAGGATGGCCACCATGATCGATAACATGCCGGGGGGGATGCGTCGCTTTGCCGAGCGAGCTCAGGACCTGGTTGCATTGCTAGATTCACTGGATGACCAGTTTGCAGTAATAGACGGCAACGGGGTGATCCATTATACCAACCTCGCCTGGAATCGATTCGCCGAGCAAAATGGCATGGCAAAGGGGTATAACTGGCGTGGCGTCAATTATTTAAGCGCTTGCGATGGCTCTGCTGAACCTTCGGCGCTGAGCGCTATTGAGGGGTTGCGACGGGTCTTGCTGCGTCAGCAGGAGAGCTTCTATCTGGAATATCCCTGCCACAGCCCGGATATCCAGCGCTGGTTCATGATGCGCATTGTTCCGGTCAAAGGGGTCAAAGGGATAGATGCCGAGTTTTATGTCATCACCCATTCCAATATTACCGAACGGAAATTGCTGGAGCTGGAGGTGGAAAGCCTCTCCCTCCATGATGCGCTGACCGGACTGGCAAACCGCAGACTGTTCAACAGTTTCCTGAACAACGAGTGGCGCCGGAGTGTTCGCGACAAGACTCCTCTCTCGCTTATCATGATTGACCTCGATAACTTCAAAGCCTGCAATGATCATCTTGGCCATCAGATGGGTGATGGTTCCCTCCAGCTGGTGGGCCATCTGTTGCAATCCTTTTGCCAGCGCCCGGCCGATCTGCCCTGCCGCTTTGGCGGTGACGAGTTTGCTCTGATCCTCGGTAATACCAACAGAGAGGCTGCACAACGGATTGGCGAGGAGATCCGCCAGGCCATCCACGATCTCGACATCGTGGTGGCGTATAATATTCAACTCAGCGCCAGTATTGGCATTGCCACCTACACGGCAGAGCAACCACTGGAGGGGGAAGTGGCGTTGCTGGCAGCCGCGGATGCGGCGCTCTACAGCGCCAAGGGGGCGGGTAAAAACCGTAGTTATTGCACCAACTGTTGAGCCTGACCGCAGCTTTTGTTGTTAATGCGCCCCCTTCTGGGGGCGCATTGTTTTGGCTGGGTATTGAACAACCCATAGCCGCTGCCATCAGCGCTCGGGCGTGGCCGAGATTGGCGTAGGGTGTGCGGTGATCACCAGCTTGACGAAGCTGTCACGGATAGGATCGGCAAAGAGGGGATTCCATACCAGACTGATCTCCCACTCGGAATTGGGGCCAGAGAGAGGATAGAGGGTGACGTCAGGGCCGGCGATAAAGCTGACGCTGCGCGGCAGGATGGCGTTGCCGATACCGGCGGCCACCAGCGCTACCAGAGTCTGGATATCTTCGGCCTCCTGGATCATCCCGGTCAGCCGGTTGGCGCCGAGAAAGCTGGCGATCTGCTGGCTGAGGCCGGGGCAGCGGTGGCCAACCATCTGCAGCAGCGGCTGGCTGGTCAATGCCTGCTGGACATCAAACGCAGCCGGATCTGGCAAGGTCATTCGGGTCGGCACCGCCAGCACCAGCCGATCAATAAGCAACCTGTGTTCGCGCAGTTGCGGCAGCTGCGGGCGGCGCATAAAGCCAAGCTGGAGCTGGCCGGAGAGCAGCTGCTCCTGCTGGATGGCGGAGGGCATATCCTGCAGATGCACCATCACATCGGGCACCTGCTGCTTGAAGCGGGCGACCAGCGAGGGGGCCAGCGCAAAGCTCGACAGACCAAAGCCAATCTTGAGCCGACCGGCGACTCCGCTCGCCACCGCCAGCGCATGGCTTTCAAACTCCCGCCCGTGCTCGACCAGCGCACTCGCCTGGGTCAGCAGCTGGGCGCCGACGGCCGTGAGTTCGGCGCCATGGCGGCCGCGATTGAACAGGGTGCTGCCGAGGGTCTGCTCCAATCCCTGGATCTGCTTGGTGAGGGCGGGCTGGGTAATGAAGAGGCGATTGGCCGCTTCCCGGTAGTTGGCGGTCTCTGCCAGCATCACGAACGCCTGCAGTTGTTTGAGGTCTAATTTCATTCCGTTTGGTTATCGAAAGCGGCCATTTGTTCATTATAAATTATCTAAACGCCCTGTTCTAATGGCGCTGAAAGGGGAGCCGAGTCCCCTCCGGTCTGGAACAAGGAGTCATATCATGTCTACCCAACGCTATCTCTTTTTGATGAAAGGCACCCTGGTGTTGGCCCAGCCGCTGGCCGCGCCTGAAACGGGTGAGCTGCTCGCCAGCCTGCTGCAACAGGGTTTTGTGGTCGGCCCGCTGCAGGTGTGGGCAGGCAGCGCCGAACAGGCGCTGGCCTGTTATGAACGTGCCGCCCAGCAGCAGGCCTTTGCCGATGCGTTGCAGAGCGCTGAGCCTGAGCTGGCGGGAGTATCGGCATGATTACCGGCATGAGTCGCGAACCGGGCGTTTGTATAGGCGGCACAAAAACCGTGGCGGTCGCCGCCCTGCTGCTCGATATGGATGGCACCCTGGTCTGCTCGACCGAAGATGTGGAGAAGGTATGGCGGATCTGGTGTTGTGAACATCAGATCGAGTCCGAGCCGGTGCTGGCGATGTGCCACGGCATGCGCTCGCGGGAGGTGATCCGGGCGCTGGCACAGCAACTGGATGTGGAGCGGGAGGCGGCGCGGCTCGACGAACTGGAGATGCTGCATACCGGCGGCGATGCCATCGCAGGGGCTGGCGAGTTGCTGTGCCGCTTGCCGCCAGAGCGTTGGGCGGTGGTGACCTCCGCCAGTGAGCAGGTTGCCCACCATCGTCTGCGTTGTGCCGTTTTGCCGCTGCCCGCCGTGCTGGTGGGGGCCGAAGCTGTGGTCAATGGCAAACCCGATCCCGAACCCTATCTGCTGGGGGCTGAACGGCTTGGCGTTTCGCCCGCTCGCTGTCTGGTGTTCGAGGATGCCCCGGCCGGTATCGAGAGTGCCCTGCGTGCAGGCTGCGCCGTGGTACAGGTGGGGGGCGATGCGCCGCTCAATCCGGCGGTGGTGGCGGTGATCCGCGACTGGCGCGAGGTGAAGGTGGAGTTGGGGGAAGGCGAGTCCCTGCTGGTGACGCTGCCCGCCTGAGCGATGGAGATAATGGGTTGTGGCCGCATATTGCGGTATAAGCCATCGCCATCCGCACTGTATGTCGCAATAAAAACGCCCCCGAACTGCGGGGGCGTGTTGCTATCTGACCGTTATTTGAAGACGCGGAAGCGGGTGGCGTCGTCGATAAAGGTCTTGCCGCCGGCCGGTTGCTTGATGCTGCCAAAGGGCATCTGGGCGCGCAGCAGCCAGCTGGCGGGCAGGTTCCACTCCTTGCGTACCGCCTCGTCGATGAGGGGGTTGTAGTGCTGCAGGGATGCTCCGACCTTCTCCTGCGCCAGCGTCGTCCAGACCGCAAACTGGGCGATGCCGGTGGCATGTTCCGACCAGATGGGGAAGTTGTCGGCATACAGCGCAAATTTTTGCTGCAGATCCTTGATGACGTCGGTGTCTTCAAAGAACAGCACGGTGCCAAAGCCTGCGCGGAAGCTGCCATCCACCTTGGCTTCACTCTGGGCGTAAGCCTCCGGCGGCACGATCTTTTTCAGCTCGGCTTTGACGATATCCCACAGCTTGTGGTGCTGGGCGCCAAACAGGATGACGGCGCGGGAGCTCTGGGAGTTGAAGGAGGAGGGGCTGTGCCTGATGGCATCCTGGATCATGGCCGTCAGCTGCTCCGGCGTATGGGAGACCTGGTCACCCAGGGCATAGATGGTACGACGTGCTTTGATCTGCTCGATAAACGGACTGCTCATAACATCTCCTTTGCTTGATAGTCACCGGGCGCCAGCCTTGTGGCCAGCCATCCCCTGTTGTTCAAGCTATAGACTATACCACCCGATTATCTTCCGGGCGTTTACATGCAGTGGGTTCACTTTCAACCGGGGGTAAAAAACCGTCTGCAGGCGACCGGCTTGATCGCCTGCAGATGGAGCCGGGTTAGCTGAACAGCAGGTAGGAGAGGGTTATGCAGCAGATGATGCCAGAGATGATGGGCACCGAGGTGCGCTTGATGATCTCGATGGGGTTGCTGCCGGTGATCGAGGCGATGACGATGATCACTGCGGCGACCGGCGACATGGAGCGGATCAGGTTGGCGGTGAGTTGCATCGGCAGGGCCACTGACACGCTGTTGACCCCGACCTTCTCGGTGATCTCGGGAATGATGTTGATAAAGGAGTAGAAGACCGCCAGCCCGCTGCCGCTGATAAAGCCAATCAGCGCCGCCGTGCCGGAGAAGAAGAACATCAGGATAGAGCCGACGCCGTCGATGTGTTTCACGCTCTCCACCAGGGTATCTATGATGCCGATGGCTTTGAGCCCCTCCACCAGCATGCTGGCTGCCACGATGAGCGAGACCACCTGAGCGAGCCCTGTGCCCATGCCGGTAAAGAAGATGGCGAACTCTTTACTGGTCTCCTTGATATTGCCTTTGCGCAGCAGCTCCACCCCTATGGTGAGCAGCAGACAGACGAAGGTGATCTCCACCAGCCCGAGGGAGATGTGGGTGAAGCAGATGCCGAACAGCAGCACCAGCACCAGCGGCAGTAGCGGGAAGAGGCCGTAGTAGGCGGGCGGCAGCCCGGTCGGCACGGCGAGCGACTCCTCTTTTTCCTCCAGTCCGCCGCGCGCCTGCTGGCGCTTGTCCATCGCCTTTTGCCAGAAGTAGTGCACCACCGCCATCAACGCCAGCGTCGGCAGCGAGATAGGGGCATGGTAGGAGACGATGTACTCCACCAGCGGGATCCCCAGCTTCTGGGCGGCCAGCACGTTATCGGCCCCCAGCGGGCTGGGCATGATGGTGGCGGTGGTGGCAATGACGGCCCCCGCGGTGAGGGAGGACATGTTCGATGCCTTGAGCACCGGATAGAGGGTCGCCATCAGCAACACCGCCAGACTGGCAGCGCTCGGCACCACCAGCGAGAGCAGGTTGCCCAGGAGGAAAATCACCGGCACCAGCAGGTAGGGGGAGCGGATGCGGCTCAAGGGGCGGGTGAGCAGCATGACGGTGACGTCGTTGGCGCCGATGTGGCTCATGTAGCTGGAGAAGCCGAACAGCACCATGATGGTGAGGCCGACATTGCCCATCTGGCTGATGAAGATCTGCTTGATCTGGACGAAGGGGTCAAGCCAGCTGAGGCCGCTGCTCTCGGCTTCAGGCAGCAGCGGGTGACCCAGTCCGACGGCAGCAAACATCAGCAGTAACCCGGCGCCAAACAGCACTATCTTGGCATCGTAGTTTTTGGCGATGAGATAGCCACAGATGACCAGGATCAGGGTGCTGACAATTATTTCCAGCATGTTTCCAACACTCTCTTCTTGATGTGAATGGGCCAGCGAGCTGGCGGTTCGGGATCAGATGGCGCGGGCAAGGGTCTCCATGCACCATGCCCTGAATCCGGGCACGTCGATATCGAGGCACACCTCGGCGTTGGGCGGTCGCTTGAGCCGGTTGTTGATATCCACCGAGGTGGTGCCGAGGGTGTGCTCACCCTGGGTCTCAATGGCCACATGGCAGGCCCGGGTGATAAAGAGGTCGGGGCGCACCAGATAGGCGATGGCGCAGAGATCGTGCATCTTGAGCCCGGTCTGCATACTGCCGCCGCGATAGTGGCCGAACAGGGCGTGGAGCATGGCGCCAGTGCGGTTGAGAGCGGGCAGCGCCGCAATCATCTCGCCGGTCAGGGTGGCGCGGCTGGTGACATCCAGCCCGCACATCACGATGGGCAGGCCGCTGCTGAAGACGATGTGGGCCGCCTCGGGATCCACGTAGATATTGAACTCGGCATTGGGGGTGTGGTTGCCCCGACCGGCCGAGCCGCCCATCAGCACGATCCGCGCGATCTTCTCCCGACACTCGGGGTGCAGGGTGAGCAGCAGGGCGATATTGGTCAGCGGCCCGATGGGCACCAGCGTCATGGGCTGTTCGCTGGCGAGCAGGGTGGTCTTCATGGCTTCGACGGCATGCATCGGCAGCGGCTGTTGCCCGGGCTCGGCAAACTCGTAACCATCGAGGCCGGAGTGTCCGTGGATATGGCTGGCATTGTCGAGGGGGCGCACCAGAGGCTGGCTGGCCCCCTGTGCCACCGGCACCTCTTTGCCGAAAAAGTGCAGCAGGCGCAGGGCGTTGCGGGTGGTCTTGCTGACATCGACATTGCCGGCGACCGTGGTGATGAGCTCCAGCTCGATCCCGGGGTGAAACAGGGCGGCGGCGATGGCAACGGCATCGTCGATGCCGGGGTCGGTATCCAGAATAATGGCGACAGGGTTCACACTGTTCTCCTCGGTGTTAATCGGCTTGGCGGGCATCGGCGTGAGGCCAGCAGCAGATGAAGGGGTCGACAATCTCGCGGGTCAGGCCGTCGGTGAGGCCGAGATCGGTCAGATGGGGCCCCGCATTGCAGGCAAGACAGGTCCCCTCGATGGCCTTGAAGACCCGGTAGGGAGGCTCCCACTCCACCACCTTGCAGCTCACTTCGCGCAGGGCGTGGAAGCTGGCGGCCAGCTCGCTGGCTGGCAGATCGGAGAGCATGCCCGCGATGGGCATGGCAACGTGGGCCAGCACCTCACCTTGCTGAACGACGGCCATGCCACCTCCGCTGGCGATCAGAGTGTTGGCGGCCAGCATCATCTCTTGCGGGTCGCGCCCCAGCACCACCAGATTGTGGGAGTCGTGGGAGTAGCTGGTAGCGATGGCCCCTTGCAGCTCGCCCCACCCTTCCAGCAGCGCCAGCCGGGTGCCCGCCTGATGGCGGCCGTGACGGTGTTGCACCGAGATGAGGCTAAATCCCGCCGGCACAATCACTTGACCCTCTTTGACCTCCACTTCGGTTTCACTCCACTGGGTGAAGCGAGCCCCCTTGATGGTCTTGAAGCGGGCCCGCCCCGCAGTCAGCCCGGGCACCCGAATGACAAAGTCCTCAAGGGTGCGCAGGGGGATCTGCATGGTATCGCGCGGTGCCTGACAACCAGCAACAGGCTCGGAGGGCTTGAGAATGGTGCCATGGCGGGCGACCCGCTGGCCGCCGCTGTAGACCCAGAGCGGGTTGAGATCGCTGAGGTTGTCGAATACCACCAGATCGGCGCAGCGGCCGGCAGCGACCAGCCCCAGATCGTTGCGCTGCAGGCGGATGGCGGCGTTGAGGGTGGCCATCCGCAGCACGTCGGGCACCGCCAGCCCCAGCTCTGCCAGCAGTTTGACCAGCGCAATCATGCCTCCCTTCTCCAGCAGCATGTCTGGCGGGACATCGTCGGTACAGAGAGTGATCTGGGAGGAGAGGTGGGGCAGCTGTTTCAGCGCCGCGACGATCTCCGGCAGCAGGTAGGGGTGGGAGCCGCGCAGCTGCAGGGTGAGCCCGGCCCGCAGCTTCTCCAGCGCATCGGCCGCCGAGGTGAGTTCGTGATCCGAGCTGACCCCGGCCGCCAGATAGGCTTGCAGCCGGTGGCCACTGAGGCCCCGGGCATGCCCCTCAATCAGGGCATTGCGCTGCAAACCGGCGTGCAGGATGCCGGTCATCCGCTCGCTGCCGCCCAGCACCCCCTGCATGTCCATCACCTCGGCGATCCCCGCCACCTCCGGCCACTCCAGCATGGTGGCCATCTCGGGGCCGTGGAAGTCGGCGCCCGACATCTCGAGACCCGGCGTCGAGGGAACGCTGGAGGGGGCGGCGCAGATCACTCGCAGCGGCAGGTTGCGGCTGGCATCGATGGCGTAGCGCACCCCCGCCAGCCCGAGCACATTGGCCAGCTCGTGGGGATCCCAGAAGATGGTGGTGGTGCCCTGCGCGACCACCACATCGGCGTAGCGCTCTGGCGTCAGGTGGGAGCTCTCCACATGGACATGGCTGTCGATAAGACCGGGTGAGAGATAGGCGCCGGCCAGATCGTGGGTCTCGCGTGCCTGCTGGAAGGTACCGACCGGATGGACGCTGGCGATCAGCGTGCCGACCAGTCCCACGTCGACGGGGCGGATCTCGCCGGTCACCATGTCGATCAGGTTGGCGTTGGTCAGCAGCAGATCGAAGGGGGCTTCGCCGAGGGCAGCCTGCACGGAGCGGCGGCGCAAGTTGAGGGATGCATCTTGTTCACACATGAAGGAGATGGCCTGACAAGGGGAATAATGGGCCCACTTTAGGGAGGGGATTGGCTCGTGCATAGCGCAAAGAATTTATAACTGGATAAGAAAGGGTTATGCTGCTGCAAACGTTTTCTCCGGTTGTCTCTTCCATGTCTGAACCCTGGCGCCGTTTGCCTGCGCTCTCCCTCAAGCAGATCCAGTATTTTGTTACCCTGGCCCAGCTGCGCCACTTCACCGAAACGGCCAACCAGATGGCCATCAGTCAACCTGCCCTGAGCAGTGCTTTGCGCCAGATTGAATCTGTGCTCGGCGGCAAATTGTTTCACCGCACCGCGCAGGCAGTCACCCTCACCGAGCAGGGGGAGGCGATCCTGCCTCACGCCAAGGGGCTGCTCAATGTGGCCCACGCCGCTTTTGCCGATATGCAGCAGGTGATGGTTGAAGGGGGCGATGGCACCCTTCGCATCGGCCTGATCCCGTCGGCCTGCACCCTGATGTTTCCGTTGGCGGCCGCCCGTCTGCAGCAGCAGTTTCCGGGATTGCGGGTCGAGTTTCAGGATCACACCAACGATGGTCTGTTGCAGGCGCTGGCCGAGGGATCGCTGGATGCGGGGATTGGTGTGCTGGATGGCGAGTTGCCCGATTCGCTGGAGGTGACGCCGCTGCTGGACGATGCGCTGGTGGCGGTGATTAACCGGCAGGATCCGCTGGCAGAGGAAGAGACCATCTGCTGGCAGGAGCTGACCCGCCGCGACATCGCCCTCTTTGCCAGAGGCAACGTCAGCCGACAGGTCAACGGGCTGACCCAGAGCCAGCTGCCCGGGCTCAAACCCAGATACACCACAGATTATGTCGAGACACTCTACGGGCTGGTGCGCTCTGGGCTGGCGGTTGCCATCCTGCCCGGGCTCTATGCCGCGAACCAGTGCGATCCCCAGCTCAAGGTCTTGGCGTTGCGCGAACCGGTGCTGAGCCGCACCCTGGCGCTGATGTGGGCGAAGGGGCTCTCCCGTTCAACCCGTATTGATGAGGGGCGCGCGTTGCTGCGTCAGGTCATCATGGCGCAGTGCGCCGCATCCTCCTCTCGCTAACCGGCAGCAGGGCTGGTGACAGGAGCTGTCCGATGGCCGCTTGACCCTGACGGGCGAAAGTTGTGGCAACTGCCTTTGGTTGCTCTCCTCCACTTCTGATATTTCACCGGTTTCCCCTTCTGATTCAATTCGTTGTATCGATGGCTCCGCTTGCATTCCTGATTTGGTACGACTTGAGCAGCATGGGGGGCAATTGTCCCCCATCTGGCGCTGGCCCCGCTGCTTTGTATAGTGCCGGTGGAATTAATCAGGTTTGGCAGGAGTACCCATGGAGATGAATTCGCGCGCGCTTCGCGCACTGGCCCTGTTGGGCGCCTTGCTCGCTGGCAGTACGACCGTACACGCCTCCGAGACCCTAAATACCATTCTCGGTGGTGGCGCAGGCGGGGTGGCGGGCACCGTGATCGGCAAGGAGTTGGGGGGCGATACCGGTGCGCTGGTTGGTGCGGCCATTGGCGGCGCAGCTGGTGGTG